>JBBTMW010000013.1:0-8663 GCA_038067995.1 Candidatus Zixiibacteriota bacterium | reverse complement strand
GACGATATCCCCGAGCAGAGAGCAGTCGCCTCGGCTTTGTTATCGACCCTTGGATATACCACCCACGCCGTATGCACGGGAGGTGAGGCGATTGACAATCTCAGAAGGCAATCTTTTGATCTTTTGGAGATAGACATGATTCTCGAGGACGTCTGGGATGGCCTCGATACTTACAAAGCAGTCCTTGCTGAATATCCCAACCAGAAAGCGGTGGTGGTGTCCGGCTTTTCGGAGACCGACAGAGTCAAGGAGATGCTCAATCTCGGCGCCGGGGCATTTGTGAAGAAGCCGTATTCCCGGGCAGGCCTGTCACGCGCTGTGCGTCGCGCTCTTGATGGCGCTCCGCGCGAATCGACGATTGTGTAGGCCCGTACTGAATCTTGCACATACAAAAAGGCGGACACGCTGACTGCGTATCCGCCTTCTCTTTTGGTCTATCGAAACTACTTAGAATGACAACCCAAGAGAGATGAATTGATTGTCATCAAACACCTTGGTTTCGCTCCAGGCGTAGCCAAATTCAAGTATGGAATGGCCAACGGGAATATTGAGTCCAATACCGAGCGACGCGCCATAGAGGTCCTCCGATTCGCCACTGCCGGTTGAAACGACATAGCCGCCTCTCAGGTAGTAGCGCTCATTATAGCCATATTCCACACCGCCGTGCCAGGCATCGGGGGAGAATTGATTCGCTACAAATGTGCTGGTAAAAGTAGCGGTGTGCATGTCTCGATTCATGAACTTGTTTGCCAACCCGATCTTTATCGAGCTGGGCAGTTCAAATGGCGCTGCCTTCGGCGTGAAGGTTCGCTGACCGCCTGATTCAAAGCGACGATCGAATCCCGCACCGGAGTAAGTCATCTTTGGTCCAATATTCTTGATGGCAAGGCCCATTGTCCAGCCTTTCCACTGCGGCTCATAGGTGACTCCGAAATCAAAGCCCATGCCGCTGGCGCTGGCCTCAAAGACGGATTCATGGATGAACGACGCATTCAAGCCAAATGCGACTGCCGTGGTGAGATTGGTGGCATAGGTAATGGAAACTACGCTGAGGGTCGGGTTGTAGATTCGACCCGTTCCCTCGGGTTGCGCCTCGGTTGTCTCTTCAATGTCACCCACTGAAAGTACACGAACCGAACCACCAAGAGAACCGAATCCCTCGATATTGGTCGCGATGCCGAAGAAGTCCATCGACATATCGGCAAGATATGGTTGATGGCAAAATGTCGTGGAAGTTGCTTCAAGGCTTGCCAATCCCGCAGGGTTCCAATAGATGGACTCTAATCCACTCGGGCTGGCAATCACGGACCCCCCCAGCGCCACGCCTCGCGTTCCGATGGGAATTGCAAGTTCGGGGGCGCCGGCTGTACCTGTTTTGTTTTCAGAGCCGGCAAACGCTGTTGACCCGACGAAGGTCAAAAGCAGTGCCGCTTGTATCGCGATTCTGATTTTCATGATTCTCATCCTTTCGACCTTAGTACGTTTTCAGTTGTTCTTGTTCGGTAAAGATGGCAACCTTGCCGATCTTCTGTCCCATGCTTCCTGCATCCACCACATAGAGGTAGATGCCAGATGCAAGTGGCACTCCGAAACTGTTCTCAATATCCCACGGAAACTCGGATTCCGGTGAGTCCTTCTCAAGCACTTTAATTCGATCACCCGTCAATGTATAAATGGTAATCGTACACTTTGTTGGAAGGTTAGTGAACTTTATAGACCTTTCGACCGCGCTATTGTCATACGATGAATACAGATAATAGGGATTTGGCACTGCACGTACGTTGTTGAGACGGGCATTGGTATTCACCGTCAGCGGAGCCGGCGCCGTGAAGCGGAAGGTGTCCGCGGGGGTATTCGGCTTCGTTGTGCTTATGCGGAAAACAGTGCCTTGTTCTGGCATGGTGGCGACGAAATTGGATGGGTGATTCCCCCCATTCCATATTCCCAACACCACTCTTGCAAAAACCTCTCTCCCGTCTTCTCTGGACCCGTCATAAGTGCTCGCCAGAAGTTCAGTCTCTGCCGCCTGATATCCAGCACTCCCGGGAGAAACATCCGTAGGATTCATCCAATATATCCAGTCTGTGAACGGATCATTGTCACCGCCGGAGAAGGAATGTTCGAATCCGCCCGGACCTCCGCCACTATCACTGAGGCTACTGCCCCAAGCAGAAAGGTCAAAGGTATCATTAAGATCGGCGTCAAGGAGCCACGGAACCATTTGAAAATCATCTGAAGCGTCGCTTGTCGTTCCACTTCCAATATTCCAAAGTTCACATGGGAGCCAGACTGGGTTTCCGGTCCCTCCTAATGCCGGAGTAGACCAACTATAAGAACCATTTACTCCAGGGGTAGCATTATCACCAGTGAATCTGAGTTCAAAATCAAAGGCGCCAATTCGACTGAAGTTGGCCCCATCTCGTGTACCTCTGGAGTAGAAGGCGGCATAGCCGCCACGGGTTCCACCGTCATTTGTTCCGCCATTATCGGCAGTATGAATTACCCAAGGAGCATCATTTGTCGATTGCTGGGTTTCATCAGGGGTTAGTGACGGAAAACCCTGAAAGTCAGCCGCTCCGCCAACCGTAATAGTATCACCTGTGACAGTATCTATAATGGCTCCCGCTCCATTCGCAACGACCTCGAACTGCTTAAAGTCTACGGGCGGGCCGGAAACCTTTATAAGGAAACCATCAACCGTGAAGTAGTCGTTGTCACCACTCTGGTTTGTCTGGTTCCCCAAAACTGTGTCCCCTGTCATCTCATTGACAAGATGCCAGACATTGCCGAGGACTCCGTCGACGCTGAAGGTGACCCTATAGTCGTCTCCGGTCAGAGCTGACGGATCCACAACCGTTGCTGTCACAATACCGTCAGAAACACCGAGATGCGCTATTGATAGCGAATCTCCGAACACTGCCTGTGGTTCCATTTCAGCTACGAATCCCCGTGGCTTGGCCGTTACCGCCGTCCCCGCTGACTGAGTCACCGGAGTGGAGAGTGGGTCATAGGCATATGCTTCAACCTTAAAGAGGTATTCAGTGTTGTTGACCAGCTGGCCACCCTCCCAAGTATCTTCGGTAATCTCAAATGTGTGTGTCAAACCGTTATCAGATCCGAATTTGACGCCCACATGTTCGAGCACTGAATTCTCAATGTCCCATACGTCATCCAATATGGTAGCGATACCATTATTCAGGTCGAAGTTACCATTCGGTATCGGCTTCCAGGTTATCTCATTGTTTGCCGGGTTACGCTTCCCCTGATACACAGTGTACCCTTCGAATTCGTAATCTCCGTGGTCGGTTTCTGAAATGTCGTCCCAGTGTAGTACTACACGGCCGCTCAGATTAGATACATCTACGTTCGGCTGCGCCGGCGGCGCAGCAACGTCAAAATCAAGCTCATAGGCCGTCTGAGCAAATCTGTCGGTATATTTCAGCGCCGCAACCGAGCCGGTCCGATCCCCTCCTTGCGCTACAATGATGGCCGCGACGATTTCGGTGGAATCGCCAGGTCTGAATGTAAAGGGACCAGTAGTGAGCATGAATCGGCGGTCGGCAGGATTGGCGTCTAAGAATCCAGTCTGATTCACAGGATCGCCGGATACGGCAAAGTTCGTTCCGCTCACATCCGGATTGCCATCCTTATCAAGTCCATTCTGATAGCGATATGATTCGGTGTAACTGTGCGGATCGGTTCCATTGATGTACTTATTGAATGATGACATGGGCAAATTGACATAACCCACCCATAGCTGACCAAACATCTTTGCGGTATCAGCCGCATTGCCTGTGAATTCAAGGGGGCCCTGGAAAAAGTCATACCCGACAGCCGGAGGACGCGATCCATAGGCATTGTCATTGTTGGTGGCATTGTAGCAGTAGCCCAAAGAGAGCAACGTATCACATCCCACCAAATCGTCTGAGGCGCCACCAAGATCGGGATCACTCCACAAGGAAACAAAGGTGTTGGTTAAAGTTCGAGTACCCTTGTTTCTAATTTGAAACCTGAGGAACACAATATTCCCCAAATAATCGTCACGATCAAAAGCAAATGTGCTTTGCTGAATTTCCAGTCCTAACGGAGCCGTCGATCCCGCATCATTTGTATGTTCACTTGGCTTCGCATCATTGTAGACACACCACAGCATTTGGTCGCCAATAATGGCGGGACGTCCGGAATCGTCAACCGGCGCCCCCTGGGAAACTGGCCAGGCGAGATAATCCGCGTTTGGATTACTCGATAGACTGTCACTATAGATTTTGTACACTCTATAGTTGGGATCACTTTGACCGGTGGAGTCATACGTACCGCCGATCATATTTCCGGGATAAAATTCCTGCCCGTACTCAGCAACCGTGACAAGTGTTTCCGCGGTGGCGGAGTCAGTAGCGCCAATCCACAAACCCGAAGCATAAACAACGGTTCTGTCATCAATCCCATCGAGAATGTTCTGAAGGCTATTGTATGGAAAGTACAGTCCGTCTGTTTTCCCGAGTAATCCGCCAAGATCATACGCAAATGCTCCGTTGTTGGCGCACAGCATCAAGATTCTGTTCGCATTGACATAATTGTCGGTATCGAGAGCTGTCGCCTTCGAGTCCCTGTCTTTCTTGCTCCCACCAGAGGGAAGCGCCATGGCCGTCACAGCCAACAGTGCTACGGTCAGACTTAACAAAAGTATTTTTTTCATATATGTGTTCCCTATACCCTTTCTGTTAAAACGAGGCGGTTACACCGACAAATATCTGTCGGGGCGGGCCGTAGTTTTCAGGGTTGTTCTCTTTGAGGCTATACGCCTGAGTGTATGTTTGGCCAAATGCGTTCGGAACCAAGCCAGTTGTTGGATTATTCGCCGTCTGCTGGCCTGTCGGCGTATCCAAGAATCCTGTCGAGTTGGCCCGCCCTGATGACTCAAAAACTCCTATGACGTTGTCCCTGTCAAAGACATTTCGTACTTCGATGTAGGGTTTCAACGAATAGTTGCCGAACACAAACGATTTCGACATCTTTAGATCCACAGTCATCGTCCATGGGCCATATCCCGAATTGCGGCGAGCCGCCGGAGTCGGCGACACACTGGCGAGTGTCACTTCGTTGTAAATTTCCTGGGGCGAATAAGGCAGCCCGCTGCCGGCGTTCACAAGAATATTCATGCCAAAGTTTTCCAGGAAACGCGTCGTTCCAAGCAAAGGTCCCTCGCCTTTACCGAATCGCCAGTCAATGTTTCCCGTCAATTTATGGCGCTGATCATAATCAAGCGGCGCCATCTGCTTTGGAGCGTCGGCGTCAGTCCACGCAGTATTGCGCGCGGTGTTGGCGTATGAACCAGTACCTTCCGCGGACTGCAAGGTATACTTGACGTCGAATGAAACGTTTTCGGTCCGCTTCATTTCAAGAGCCAATTCAACTCCCTTGACGGTACCATAGTCGCTGTTTTGGAATGTTGCGTATTGTATACCGGCGGCTGGAGCCGCTTGGTTATAAACCTGCACCTGATCAGACACATCCTTCAAGTACGCAGTCAAGCCAAGCCTGGTATTCTCGCTCAACAAATGTTCAAACCCAACCTCATACGCAGTAGTCTTTTCAGGGACGAGGTTCGGATTGCCGATTGGATAATAATAGCCGGCTTGTGTGAGCTTAAACTCGTAGTACCTGTACCCTACATATAGATACTGCAAATCGGGGCGTTGATAGAACTTGCCAAAATTAAAATGAAGCTTCGTTTTGTCGGTAACAGGGAAACTGATGCCAAGTCGGGGCGACAGGCGCTTGAACTTCTCGCTGTTTTCCAGATCGCCATCATCCAGCACTGATGAATTTGGGTCGGGAAGACCGTCAGGATTAAACGGATTCACCATATTTTTGATTCTCTTGGCTTTATAATCGAAGTACTCGAATCGGAGGCCGGCGTTGACGATCATCCCGCGCCATTCGATTCGATCCTGAGCAAACAGAGCGATATTGATCGGATGCTTTGCGCCATCACGAGTACCCGAATTCTCTGATTCGTTGCCAACACTGTCGTACCCGTATCTGTCGAGATCATCGAAGTTATAATCGATGTCCACTGGTTGAAGGTGCCGATAGTACCTGAGAGTCATTCTCTGGTACTGCACTCCCAGTTTAAAACTATGAACCTTTTGAATCTCAGTTGTTATATCCCCCGACAGTTCCACAGTTTGGGATCGCCGTCGAAGAAAGTCATCCCACACATGGCCAGTCGTCCAGAATAGAGAGTGACTTTCAAAATTCGGATTCACTGCGCGCACATAGGCGTTAATGTCTTCGCGATGGACACCATCACCTCGAAACTTCTTAATATCCGAATACGAAACATTCAGATTATAAAACGTCTTCGAGTTCAACGTGTGAGTGACACGCCCATTAAGACCGAATGTCTCATCGTCCGTGTACGGCATATGTGCACGATTAAACAAGTATGAGTGCAAGTACTGACTCCACTTTTCACGCGATGAGCTCAATGCGCCAGAGAATTTAATGTTAGGCGAAATACCCCAATCTACTTTTCCGGAATAAGAATATCCTTGGGAAGTGTTGTTGGGCAGGTCATATCGGTCACCGGGAATGACATCATGCGTAATCGCGGAAAGATTCCTGTCACCCAACCATCGGCGCTCTCCGGACACGGAGAAATACATACGTTCGGCAATTGGAATCGGACCATTTAGAGATCCGCCATACCAATTTTGATTTCCCGACTGCTTCTGCGTGTTATCGGTTCTCAGTTCAACGACTCCTTGGAGCTTGTCACTCCCCGAAAGCGTGGTAGTGTTGATAATACCCGACGATACGTTGCCGTATTCGGCCGGAAATCCACCCGCTTGAACGGAAATTTCTTTGACTGAATTCGATGCGATTGTCGCAGTCGAAGCTCCCGTCAACGGGTCCTGAGTGGAGAAACCATCGACGAAATAGGCGACTTCCGAAGGACGGCCGCCGCGAAGATTGATTTCACCGCCGTTGATGCCTTCGCGATCACCGCGAACGCTGGTGCTAACGAAACCGCGGGTTTGCACTACGCTGTTTTGCTGTGCCACTACCTGTTGCAAACCGCGAACAGGCATCGCTTCCAGCTTTTCCTTCTTCACTACTGTCACGGAGCTCGTCTTGTCCTTCACGAGTAGCGGAGCTTCTGCGGTGACCCTGATGACTTCACCAAGCTCGGTGACCTGCTCGGTCATGGCCTGATCAACATACGAGGCCATGTCAACCGACACGGAAACGTTTGAAACTTCGACGGTGGTAAATCCCACGGCCGAGAATCTCAACACATACGTTCCCACAGGAACGTTTTGAATTGTAAAATGCCCATCAACATCCGTTTGGGCGCCCATCGTCGAACCGACCACTGTGATCGATGCTCCAACGAGGGGTTCGTTTGTCTTCGAGTCTGTCGCCACGCCTGTAATTTTACCAGTCGTACCAGCCCAAATCGAGGCGACGACCAGCAGAACAGTCAAAAGCGAAAAGACCAGGCAACTCTTTTTCATACGAGATCCCTTTCGTCTATGTGACAATAATTAAACCTGTATTCATTATCATTCTTAGCAAACACTGTTTTCGTGAGGATTTTTGTGAGGAAATACCGCGAACGAGACAAAGAACAATATCGATTTTCTACCATCACCTCTCCATTCTCGGCGACATTCCTTACGCCGTATGCAGTTAATATGTCGTCCCTCTAAACCGCTGTCAAATAAAACATTAATAAAACATGGATTTAATTTGTCCTCGATTTACCTTCAGAGTTCTCCAATCCGCCATCGAACTTTGCCCATCGTCCAAATCGAGACAACATGGTCTACCAATGTCGCTTTACTCTGTCGCTCAAATCAGCATCACATTAATAGACGAACATGCGCGATTATTTTGCCAAACCGTCGGCTCATCAGCTTCCGTCGCCACCAATACCCTTGGTTCCGTGAATGCACTTGATGCGTTTTAACGCCGGCTTTGGATTCCTACTTTGTAGCGCTCCAAAGCTTTAGGCGGTTTTCCAGCACCGCTTTACGTCGGATAGAAAACTCAAGCAAATCCGGAGCAGGTATGGAATAATCACGATACGCTTGCTCAAAGGTTGCTGTTACAATCGCGCCCTCGCGCGTAAAAGAGGTCTTGAAACCGAGAGCGCCCGTGTCCACTTCTTGGGAAGCTGGTAAGTAGATAGAATCTGAGGCGTCAACCAACGCGCCGCGAATTGTGACAGAATCAAAGAACCTGTGCGGAACACCTAGGTCGACCCTGCTCTCCCTCTCCTTTAGAAGATAATCGCGCCAGCGATCGTGACCGGAAAACTGAAACGGTTGCAGAAAAGCCGTGCCGCCTATCCGGTCAATAGGGCGTCGGCTCAGAAGGCGAAACGAAATGATCATGGGCGATTCCATGTTATTGAGGCCCTCAATAATAACACTGTCGACAAGGAACCGCTTGTCGAGGTCGCCAGCCAAAAAGGCTCGCGCCATATTGGTCCATTCAGCTCGCTCGGCGTCGCTAAACTGTGAGCGGGCGCCGCGCCCAAATTCACCCAATAACTCCAGTCGAGCGGTGGCGGTGATGGTTCCTTCAGCTGATAGGTCGATGTCAATTATTCTGTTCACCCGATTCTGTTCGGGCGTCGACTCCGGGGTTCTGAC
>JBBTMW010000012.1:0-6451 GCA_038067995.1 Candidatus Zixiibacteriota bacterium | reverse complement strand
GAGATGATTATGCCCGGTCTTCGGCCTGATCCGGGGGTGAAGCTGGCCTATCTGCCATCGCAGGTTGGTGTTGATCTACGAATAGTTGCCCGCGGCGCCGATGACCATGACGCCGAGCAAAAAGGGAAACGCCTTGCTCAGCACATTGAATCCATCTGCGGGAAATATGTCTACGGTCACGACGAAGAAACGCTAGAGGCAGTAGTGGGAAGATTGCTGATGGAGAAGTTTACGAATCTGAGCGTGGCCGAATCCTGCACCGGGGGAGCGCTTGGTGCACAGATTACCTCGGTTCCCGGCTCGTCAACATGGTTTATGGGGGGAGTGATAGCGTACGACAACAGTATCAAAGTATCCGCGCTCGATATTCCCCGCGAACTGATTGAATCGTATGGCGCAGTTTCCGAGCAGTGCGCCAGTGCAATGGCCGAAGGGTGCAGAAAACGATTCGCGACCAATTACGCACTGGCGATTACCGGCATCGCCGGCCCCGATGGCGGAAGTGACGACAAACCAGTCGGGACAACATTTGTGGCGCTGGCCGGACCGGAGAAAACTATGGTGCGCAAGTCAAACTTCGGCCTTTCACGTCCGATTGTCCGCGCCCGGGCATCGCAGGCCGCCCTTGAAATGCTTCGCCGTGATTTGTTGAGTATTGCCTGATGCGATTGTTTATCGCCATACCGCTTCCCAAACCAACCGAACAATATCTTGCCGACATCATACGCACCCTTCGTAAACCGGGGGATGGGATCAAGTGGGTTGATCCGCGTAATATTCATCTGACCATCAGATTTCTCGGTGACACCGAAGGGCACTTTGTGCCTTTAATCTCCAAGGAGCTTTCTGAGGTTGCAAGAGTCAGCATGGTCGTCATTTGCAAACTTGGAGGGGTGGGGGCGTTTCCGAATCTGAATCGCCCGCGGGTGATCTGGGTGGGTCTTGAGAACAATGTAGACATGTTAAAGAATACGGCATCTGATTTGGAAGAGCGCATGCGGACAATTGGATTTGCGCCTGAAGACAAGCCCTTCAAACCGCATCTCACACTCGGAAGGGTGCGCGAGGGTGCGCCGCAGATATCAATTGCAGTAGAGGCAATATCACACATGAAACCGGCTGAGCCGGTGCGTCTTGATAAAATGATTCTCTATCAATCGACTCTGACCCCTCAGGGGCCGATTTACAAGTCGTTGTTTACAGCTGAGTTTTCCTAAGTTGGTCGGTACCCCTGTGGTTCCGATGTCATAATCCGGTACTCCACCGGAAGGGCTTTTCAACAATATCTCAATCAAATAGGGGATCAAGGTCACCCGGTGCAATTCGAAACAAGGGTGCGTCCCGCCAATTCGTCGACGTGAATCCATCCATTTTCCCCGGATTCTCATTCTGCAAATTCCGCGTGAAACAGTCTAAGTATTTGTCAAATAAGCGGCTAGGCCGCCCGGTGCTCCATTGGCAGTCCTCTTGCATTTCTCCCTGGTGAACCACACACGGGATAAAGAGCGAGGGAGCCATGTCGGAACAACATTGTATCGCCTGCCACGGCAAATTGACACTTCGGGGAGCAACCTGGATCTGTCTGAAATGCAACTCTGAGGATGTTGACGCCTCAGCCGTTTTCATGGAAGACGGCCAAGCCGACTACGTCTTTATCGATTGCCACGGCGCCAGCATGTATGAGGGGGATTCTAATACCGTTGTCGAAGGAGTCATGTTCGATGACCAAGATTCTTCCAAGTATGAAATCGTCGGAAAAGCTGTCTATGCTCCCAATCACAACCGCAAACGACGCATCAAGAAAGATGCAGTCGGAAAAATCCGTCGCTGTCAGGCCTGTCAGGATTTGACTGTTCGCCTGCGTCGCCGCGAAGGAGCCGATTTCTATATTCCATCGGTGAAACACCCCAGCCGTAAGACGCTCAAGAAAGTCGAACCCGTACACTACGAGCCGTAGGGCGGCATCGCCGCTCACATCGCGACCGCCCCATAATCACGAGCAAAAGCGTCGGGAATAACCCTGCTCATACGCAGGCGTTGTTGATAACTCACGCCGTAAACATCAAAAACAACATTGTGCGCAATCGCCAATTTGAATAGATTTTTTCATGCCCGAATTCATTCTTGAAAGCTTCATCGCTGGCATCATCGCGAGTGTCGCCTGTGGGCTGGGAGCGCTCCCCCTTGCATTCAAGGGGATTAACCTGGAGAAGCATACCGGTATAGCCTATTCGGTGGCGGGTGGATTGATGTTCGCGGCTTCAGTCTACAACCTCATTTTGCCGGGGCTGACGCTGTCATCATCGACAATCCGGCTTGGCGAGGCTTTACCGGTAATTCTGGGTATTATGTTAGGTGCGGCTTTTTTATGGCAAACAGATCGATATCTGTCGCCTGAACGCCTTGAGAGCGCAAACTGGAAACGATTTGGCAACAGGTCGCAACTTCTCATTTTTGTCGCCATGGCCGTACACAGCATTCCCGAAGGAGTGGCAGTTGGTGTTGGCTATTCATCCGAAGCCGTATACTCGAACAATCTCGGGCGCTATATCGCCCTCGCCATCGCGCTCCATAATATTCCGGAAGGTCTTGCAGTGGCGGTTCCGCTGAGAGCGACAGGTGCGACTATCAACAGATGTTTTTGGGCGGCGTTCCTGACCAGTGTGCCGCAACCATTGGCGGCAGTACCGGCGGCCTATGTCTCGTGGCTCTTTCAACCCATCATGCCCATCCTGATGGGATTCGCCGCCGGAGCGATGATATTTCTCGTCATTCTCGAGCTGGTGCCCGAAGCATTGCACACATCTTCCCCTCGCAAAGTCGCATGGTCGTTTACAGTTGGTTTTTGCGCAATGATTCTGGTGCAGGTGGTGTTGTAACCCCGCGCGTAAATGAGATCGATGTCAACCCCTTCGGCGAAACAATTCCCCACTCCGCCCGTATTACCCATCAGATATCGGAATCACTAATCGTATTTTGGAGGTAATTGATATGCGCAGGATTGCAGTAATGGCATTAGGGGTGACGCTCTGCCTGGGGATGATGGCTGTAGATGCACAGGCCAGGAAGCACCGCAACTGGACCGAAAACTGGAGCCAGGGAACGACCTATGACAATCAGGAGGAAGGCTCCGGCAAACTGACAACGGAGACAGTAGATGTGCCGGAGTTTACCCGTATCCGATCCCTCGGCAGTTTCGACATTATCGTTAGAATAGGCGAAAAGCAAAGCATCAAGGTCACCTCCGATGACAACTTGCACGACAATTTCTCTCTGACCGTTCGCGGCAAGACTCTTCGACTTGATGTCGAAACATCTTACTCTACCCGTGAGCAGGTGCGGGTCGAAATCACCGTCCCAAAGCTCGAGCATATCCGCTGTGATGGTTCCGGCGAGATCGAAGTTACCAATCTTTCGGGTGGCGAGTTTGGTTACACCCTTGCGGGTTCGGCTGATTTTCATGCCACTGGGCAGGTTGAGCGCCTTGATGTGGAACTGGATGGCTCCGGCGAAATAGACACGCGCGATCTTATAGCGACCGAAGTTTTCGTGGAGATCGCCGGTTCTGGTACCGCTCTCGTGTACGCAAAAGAGTCGATTGATGCCGTGGTCAGT
Source organism: Candidatus Zixiibacteriota bacterium (assembly GCA_038067995.1). Classification (GTDB taxonomy): domain Bacteria; phylum Zixibacteria; class MSB-5A5; order GN15; family FEB-12; genus JBBTMW01. The sequence continues at coordinate 2,836 of JBBTMW010000012.1, read as the reverse complement.
GGGAGCGGTGATATTCGCTATTATGGCGACCCCACCCACAAGAGCACCGAGGTGACCGGCTCAGGATCCTGCCGCAAGGGACGATAATTCCCGGTTGTTGACTGAAATTTCTCACATTATTTTGAAACGCCGGATTCCACGCAAGGTATCCGGCGTTCGTCTTTCGAGCTAAACGCTGAATGTCCGATTGAGAGGAAGCAACCGATGATAACCTCACACCAAGTCACAGACGCCGACCTTGGGCAATTCTGCACCCTGTATTCCGAATGCTATCCCGGCATGAAGACAAACAGTCCGGAGGAGTTTGCCAGACTCGAAGCTCGGCTTCGCAGTTCGCTCGACGACTCCCGATTTACCATGCATGGCCTCTGGGAAGGTGACCGTCTCGTGGCCGGCATGCGATATCACTCTTACACCATGAATTGCTTCGGTCATTCCGTTCTGTGTGGTGGCGCGGCTGTGGTTGCAGTGCGACTCGATTCCAAGAAGCGCGGCCTTGCCAAACGCCTGATGTCGGATTACCTCGAGCATTATCGATCACAAGGTGCAGTTTTCGCCGCGCTCTATGCCTTTCGCCCCGATTTCTACTACGACATGGGGTTCGGCTATGGTGCGCCAACGTGGGTGTTTAGCGTTGCACCCAAAGACATCCCTCGCCCGGCGGCCCGCCCGAACGTGCGCCTCCTGACAGTGAAAGATGTTCCAACCCTGCACCGCTCTTTCAATGGCTATGTTCACAAACACTCTGGCGCCTTTGAGGAAACGGAGTTGTACCTGGCAATAGGCTACGAGTCACAACCTGAGGTCAAGTACGCCGCTGTGTTCGAGGGAGAAGAGATCATCGGCTACATCAAATTCAAATTCGAGCAGGCCAATCCCACCAACTTCGTCTGCACCGATATTCGCATTATAGATTTGGTATGCGACGACCGCACCGCCCTGGGACATCTCTTTTCCTTTCTCCACAATCAGCACGACCAGATCAGGCGGGTACTATTTACGACTTACGACGAACAGCTCTATTCCGCCTTTCGGGATGTTCGGGACGGATCCGACAATATGACCGCCATCGTCACACATCAAATGTGTACCGGCGGGATGGGGATCATGTACCGTGTCATAAATACCCATGCCCTCTTTGAAACTCTGCGCGATCACAATTTCGGAAATGAGTCGTTGACGCTCAAGATCGACGCAACCGATACCTTTCTGCCGGCCAACAATCAAAGCCTCGTGATACGATTCGCCGGTGGCTATCCGACGATTGTTGAATCAACATCTGCAGATGTCGCTATCACTCTTTCCGTCGCTGACTTTTCATCGTTGATTCTCGGCGCCGTAAAGTTTGATCGGCTCTATAAATACGGCAAGGCGGAGATATCGGAGGTCTCGAGAGTTGATCAAATTACCCATCTGTTTGCTTCTTCCGAAAAACCGATTTGCCTGTCACGATTTTAGTTTCTTCCCTAAGTCGTTACTGGTACTGTTTTAACAGCCCCTAATCGCCGTAACTTATTGTATTGCAAAATATTACGCCACTCTTTTCCCTTGCAATTGAGGGGGCTTTTTGTTATCTTTTCAACTTAGGAAGAATGTATGCGCACATCGAATCGCCGCTCAAAACCGTTCGCCACGCCCCAACAAGTTGAAGGGGTTTTTGCAAGTGTTGTAAAGACTCTGGGAATTGGGAATCGGTATTCCGGCTGGCTCATGGTTGAGCGCTGGCCGACGATTGTCGGCGAGCCGATCGCTAAGGTGTCACGCGCAGTGCGATTCGACAAGGGTGCAATCGTGGTGGAAGTTCCCGACAGCTCGTGGCGTCATCATTTGACGCTTCAGGCCGAGGAGATTCTTCATTCGATACACCAACAACCGCAGGGTGCGGTAGTAACACAGATTCGATTTATTGCTCATCAGAAAGGGATACGGTAATCATGGCGTTAGAAGTGGATGAGGTGACTGTGGAACAAGGGAAAAGCGGCAAGCCAAAGGCGCACACGTACGACGCCACAACAATCAAAGTTCTCGAAGGTCTCGAAGCGGTTCGTCGCCGACCGGCCATGTATATCGGTGATATCGGTCAGCGTGGCCTTCACCATTTAATTTATGAAGTCGTCGACAACTCCGTAGACGAATCCCTCGCCGGTTATTGCGATACTATCAGAGTTGAAATCGGCATCGATCAATCCATCACGGTGACTGATAACGGCCGCGGCATTCCTGTCGAAATTCATCCCGAACTCAAAGTGTCAGCGCTTCAGGTTGTAATGACGACGTTGCATGCCGGAGGCAAGTTCGACCATGATACCTACAAGGTGTCAGGCGGTCTGCACGGCGTCGGTGTTTCGGTTGTCAACGCCCTCTCAGAATTCTGCTGGGTTGAGATAACTCGTGAAGGTGAAACCTATCGTCAGGAATATCGGCACGGCGACCCGGTCAAACCGGTGGCCAAAATTGGTAAAGGGAAAAAGACAGGCACAAAAACCTTCTTCCTTGCCGATAGCGAAATTTTTACTAAGGTCGAATACAAGTTCGATATCGTCGCCTCGCGTCTTCGTGAGCTCGCCTTTCTGAATCCTGCCCTGACTATTGATCTAGTTGACCATCGTTACGATAAAGAAGTTAGTTTCTGTTACAAGGGAGGACTGTCCTCCTTCGTGCAGTATCTGATGGAGAACAAAGTGCCGGTGTTTCCAAAGCCGATCTTTTTCAAAAAGGTCAAGGATGGCGTCGAAGTCGAAATCGCCCTGCAGTACAATGATGGCTATAGCGAATCGGTCTTCTCGTATGTGAACAACATCAACACCATCGATGGTGGCACGCACCTCACCGGATT
>JBBTMW010000011.1:0-7593 GCA_038067995.1 Candidatus Zixiibacteriota bacterium | reverse complement strand
CGCCATCGAGGGTAAATATCCTGATTGTGCATTTGTGAGGGAGGTTGTTGAAATGGACTTGGCGGACTCTGTCGACAAAATCTTCATCCCGCCCCCGGCTCTCAAGGCCATCGGCACGATAGGCGGCGTCGCTTCGGTAGGGATTGGGATAGATATAGACTTTTCTCGATGCTTCGTCTTCATCGCCGGGGTTGATGTAGGGATAGACCTGATGTATGTCGGCCATCTTGGGTGATTCAAGGGCTTGCAATCCCGATGGTGGTGAGCCGAAGTCGTAGGCGGTGACAGAGGCAAAGTAATTCACCGATGGCAGGAGATTGGGGATGATGAGCTCGTATTCGTAAAACTTGAGAAGGCTGTCGGGGGTGTAGTCATCCGGCGTTAGGGAATCAGGATGCACCGTCGAGGGATCTCTGGCATCGGGGTAGACTTTGCGGACATCGGTATCGATACCAAGCCGTGAAGTGTTATAGTCGTGCTTCGTGAAGTAAAAGATACTGTCGGGGACAGACGGATTTCGGTAAGGGCTGCTCGTCGTGTAGTTCTCTGGATCGAACGATGAATCATAGCAGGAATTACCATAGAGGCAACGAAGTTGCTCAAGGGTGAATGGAATATTTTGCACCTCCCAGCTTGATTCCCAGAGGCCGGAATCGTTGGGGATGGGGATGAAGGTGTGTTTGTCGTAGTTCTGGCGGTCATAATTGGCAATCAACTGCATCGATGCTTCGCGATTGTCTCGCCCGAAGTAGACATGATAGCCTTCAAAGTCGACCGCCTGCAGAAACGGGTCTTTCTCAGTTTCAGAGCGTGAGCCATTCCACCGCACTCGTATGCCGTTCAACACAGGTTCGACCCACACCTTGGGGGCAGGCGGAGGGTGCGCACCCTTCCAGTCGGGTACTCCGTCACCGCGGTAGTAGGTCGTTTCGGCCTTAGCCACTGTCCAATTACCGCCATCCAACGCTGAATCGGTTACGCAGACATGATACTCCCCTCGATAGCCATCCCCGTCGGTATCGACACCGGGATTGTCATAGACCCACTGCGCCCAGAGGGCGTTTTTGGCCAAATCAGAGAAGTCGACATTCTTCATCCACTGCTCGGGATTGTAGGGGAGATTGTCGCCGTTGTTGGGATAGAGATGAAAGTTCTCACCGGCGACAATGGCGTATGGTATTTCCATCTCCTCACCGGGATAGAGATCAAAAGGGCCAACGGAGAGGAGGAATTCTAGAGTTCTGCCATCTGCGATGCCCGGTGCAATTGCTTGATTGGGATACTTCCATACCAAGTCATATTGAGAGATACTGGCAGTGTATGACGAAGGATAATCGATTTCGCCGTTTTGCATGATGTAATAGAGGTTTCTATCCCCCATGGGCCAGCCAAAATAGCCAGTATGATAGTCTCTTGTGTCGGCGTGCAATCTTGGTCCAAAGTCTACGGTATCCTGTACTCCCCATGTCGACCACCAGTTGTAGGAGAGTCTTGCATCGCTGTTTCCGTAACTCGTCTGAAGCCTGCTACTATTTAGTACTGTGGCACCTACAATGTTGCGATTTGATTTGATGATGTAGTCGCCCACCTGAACGGGAATATTCTGCCAATATCCGTTCAGTGGATCTCCATCATTGTCAGCGGCCCAGGCAATGTTTACAGTATCTGGATAGGCGCACCAAGCTTTCGAATCCGCCGTGTGGAATTCTTGAAGAAATCCTGTTATAGTGCCACCTGTCGGCCTTCCGCCATATCTAAATCCCACCCAGGGATAATGCTCAAATCCGACAAAAGCTTGCTTAAGCACATCCCTTCCAATGTTCTTGATTCGAAATCTGAACAGGACGAAATCCTCTGCGTATTTATATGACCACGCAAAACTCTCTTGCCTGACCTTCACATTGAGCGGCCGGTGTGGCCTCAACGTCAGATAATCGTAACCAACCCAGGGATAATAAACCGAGAATGTATCGGTGTATTCGGCCACCCAGTCCTCCTCGGAGACTGCATCATAAACACTTTGACTCAAACCAGGGGCGATGGTGCGATGGATCATTTGGCCGTCGGGAAAAGCATCAGGTGAGAATTCGATGGTAAGTGGCCAATACGAAAATGCAGTTGAAACACTTGTGTCACCATTAATTGTCGCACCTATCCAGAGGTTTACATGGTTGAGCAACTGAAGATTGGATCCTTTCGGGTACTCGCTCCCACCTATCACATTCGTGATTTGTCTGGCACTGTCAATAATGAAGACGTCATTTCCCCAAGTTCCACTGTTCCCTACACTTAGGATTAATTCGCCTACTTCATGGACTTTCTGGTCGCCAAACGGGGCGGGATCGGCTGTCATGGATTTTATAGCCGACCTCAGGATAGGTTTGATAAGGTGGGGGATGTTTCTTGTGGATGAGTCGGTTAAGGAATGCATATCACGAGAACGGGCAAGACCGCTTAAGACTACGGCACCCAATATTGCCATAAGACTTAATCGCCAAAATCGTGGGAAAAGCCCCATTAGATTTGGCGTTTACTCACCCACCTCGACATTTGTCTAAAAAACACTTGACATAAAAAAAAAAAAAACAGTAGCGTAAGTCAAGCTAATTAATCACAAAGCACTACGATTCTTGCACAATCGTGACGGGAGAGGTATCTATGCGCAAGGGATTATTGGCCGCTTTTGGGCTAATCATGCTCGCAGGGGTGGCGTGGTGGGCGGGTTCGGCCATCGGTGAACTTCTTGGTACACCCGACAATGAGATGCACTTTCAGCGGCGGCAGGAAATGACGCAAGCGTTTTTGGAGCGAAGCGATGTCATTGAAGTGGGCGCCAAATGGCCTGATTTCACCCTTCAGACTCTTGACGGCGAGTGGACATCGTTCTCACAGTTGATCAAAGACACAACCATTCTGTTGATAGTCCAGCCCGGATGCGAGTCATGTGAATTGGAACTTGACGGTCTCGGCAGTCTTCTGACTGACACGGCCACATGTTCGCGTATCGTTTTGGTGTCCGACGGCTACCCGCTGGACCTGGCGCAGATCAGAAAGTCGCGAATGATTCGCAGTCCAATTCTCATTGATAGAGGCCGCGAGATGTCGGCGTCGATGGGTGGGTTCATCTATCCGCTCAATATAACAGTTTCACCCGACCTAACTATCATATCCGTGGTAGCCGGACGATTAACAGAGGAAGAAGCCCTTAACAAGATTCGCTGAGAGGGGAATGCGGCAGAGAGCCGCAAACCGATTTCTATACAACCTATAACTAATTAGGAGGAATCTTTATGAAAAGAACTGTGTTTATATCGCTGGCCACATTTGTGGCTGTCTTTTTCTTCGCGTTGTCACTTACATTGACGATTTCAGGAAATGCAATCGCCGGCCCCGAATGTTGTTCTTCATGTCCTCCGTCGTGTGAACAGATTTACGATGGTAGATGGGTGCTGGTTGGGGGAGATTGGTTTTGCGAAAGGGTTGGCCCAAACGACCCGAATTGCTACAAGCCATACTTCTGTAACTGCTATTGATTGATGATTGTTTGACGGACTTGATTTCGCGCCCCCGCCGCGCCCCCTCTCAGCTAACAAAAAGCCCCGAGTAATCGGGGCTTTTCTATTGCACCCAGCGTAAAAGGCGCCTATTAGCCGTTGCCACCTTTGTAAAGCCCACCCTCGCTTTATAGTTGACTGCCGCAAATAGTTATCTATATTACAGTTAGAGAGCATGCCTATGGAAAGCCAGACCCTCATACTGGCCGCCAGTGCAATTCTTGCGGCAACCGGTGTACTGTATTTCCTCAAGGGGAGGCGTGTGCCCTCCCGATCACATGTCATAGACGACAATACTGCTCTTCAAACCATCCTGGCGTCATGCGCGGCTGACTATCCTACCAAGCAACTCAACGAGCGCGTCACACGCTACCTCACCTCAACCCTCGGATGCGAAAAACTCATTTTCATTCGCAAGAAGCGAGGATTGTTCGAGCTGGCTTTTTATCACGGCATAAAGTCGTTCGACCGCCGGGCATTCTCGATAGGGATGACCCGTCAGCTGGCCGAACGCCTCAAACGCGACTATGTCCCCAAACCGATAGAGCACCTCGCCAAAGTTGCCCCGGCCAAATTTACCCAGGCGCTTGATACCCTCGGCATCACCCACTTTGTTCCGATCTTTTGGCGCGACAATTTGTTCGGCCTCTATTTCTTCAGCCCGCCCGTGAATATCGGATGGGAGGATGCCTCGGCTTTTATTGCATCGGCGGCTTCGGCTTTGGCCGCCAGTTATCACACCCGATGGCAGGAAAACCGGGAAGTGACTCAAAAGGAGCGCCGTGATATAGAAATTGACGAGCCTTCTGAATCTGCCGTCGGCGGTACGTATCCAAACTTCATGCGTCTCGTCGGCCACCGGAATTCGGAAACGATGATCCCCCGCATGGTCGAATCGATACAACGAGATTTGCATCTCAATCGCATCGCCCTTGTCTTCAATCACGGTGAGGCGGATCAGGCAATCTCGACAGTCTCGCAGGACAGCGATCTCGTGACCACAGAGCTTACCGAGACAGCCTACCGAGGCCTCTTGGCGCGAGTCAAAGAGCGCTCGGCGGTTCCCATTGAATCCCTCGTGAGCGGCGATTCCGAGTGGAGCGAGTGGGGGAGAAGTCTTTTGGATCAGGGGATGACCCACCTTTCTCCATTTTCCCTCGCTTCCAAGCAATCGGGAATCATGGCTTGGAGCGGCGAGGAGCCAGCCGAACAGGTCGGCAGACATCTCGCGATTCTGAGCGCCCACGCTCCGGAAATCATCGACAACGCCGCCTCGTATCAACAACTCGAAGTCATGTCCTACACCGACCCTCTCACCGGCCTTGCCAATCAGCGTTACCTGATGAAACGCCTCTCCGAGGAGATCAACCGCGCCGCGCGCTATCAGCGCCAGCTTGCCCTTATCATGTTCGACCTCGACAGTCTGAAAAAGATCAACGACACCCTGGGGCATCTTGCCGGTGATGAGGTTCTTCGCCAGATGGGGGCGATATTCAAGACTTCTATTCGCGCTATCGATTTGGTCGCCCGCTATGGCGGCGATGAGTTCTGCATCATTATGCCGGAGGCCGACGATCAAACCTGCTTGAAGTTCATGGAGCGTCTGCGAACCGAGGTGGCGTCGTGCCCGATTCGCGTTGATGAATCGAGCACTTTGTTACACTGTACGGTCTCACTTGGCGGGGCAGTCTTTCCTGAGCACGGCGACGACGCCCGCAAACTGATCTTTTCCGCCGATATGGCATTGCTGAAAGCGAAGGAACAAGGCCGCAACGGCTATTTGTTGTTTGGGCGAGAGTAGGGGGCAACTGCAAGTTTGGATCATATCGTATGGAAGCACCCACAGGAACCCACCTGAAAAGACTGTTGAAAAAACCTTCGATTTATGGTGCACCTTCGTAAATGGCCCTCTTGCGAAAGCGGGAGCCTATCTAAATCTTTGCAAGACTAGACTGGATTCCCGCCTTCGCGGGAATGACAGAAACGAAAAACGATCGACGAGGACTTTTCGGCAAACCCTGAATGGAAGGCCGCCCCGCGCTAGGGGCTCGAATGAAGTAATAACATGAGACATTCAACAGCATATATTCCGGCTCTCCTTCTTGTTGCCCTCATTCCAGTAATGTCAGCATCAGCAGTAAAAACCGCTCGATTCACCGATCGGTTTGTTCTCAATGTTGGCAATGACAGTGTCGTTGTCATCTATGAATCTCTAAGAGTACCGTTTCGACCCGCCGATTTCGCACCCGGTGACACAGCCAGAATTGTATTTGATGATACTACTGGGGGAGAAGCAGTTCTTAAACTTTATGGGGTACACGACTCACTTGAACTCCTCCCTGCGGATACAGCTATCACTGTGTCGATGCTCACGATTGCCGATACCATCGTGATTCGAACCGTTTTCACAGCGCAAAAACCCGCGTCGCATTTTCTCAAACTACTTAGGGAATACAGGAACTTTGAGAGTACAACGTCTGACAAGATGGGCAGTTTCAGCTATGCTGATTCGAACGAAGTAAGTCTGGTGAGATTGCGCAAGGATTTCCATTTGGATAGCATTGCAGGAGAAGGGGATGAGGTTTCGCGAATTACTAATCTCTTACATTGGGTACATAACACCGTTCGTCACGATGGATCCATAGAGTCCCCACCCAACTACAGTGCCTATGAACTCTTGGCCGGAGCCGCTAAAGAGAACCGAGGAGTCAACTGCGGCACCTTGACAGAGATAACGAATGAGGTGTATCTGGCGATGGGATTCAAGTCGCGGCGTATCGTCTGTCTTCCTTATGACACTTCGGACGTTGAATGCCATTCCATTAATATCGTGTGGTCGAGACATTTGGGAAAATGGCTCTATGTTGATCCGACATTTGAGGGGATGTTTCGCGACTCAAAGGGTGAGTTACTAAGTATCGCCGATGTACGAGAGGCGATGGTTCGCGGGGATTCTCTGGTTATCAATGATGGATTGAACTGGAATGGTCAGTCATATGCAAAAGACGTCTATTTTCGCTACATTTCGAAGAATCTATTTCGGTTCGCTTGCTCCTCTCACAGTGGCCCTGTCAATAGTGAGAAAGCGAAGCCACTCCGTTGGATTCACCTGAACCCCACGGGATATCCGATGATGAGATTTGGAGTCATCGAGTCAATCGGTACATCGGGGGGCCTTGTCACGTGGATAATGGATAATGATGCAGAATTTTGGTTTATCCCTTAGGAGCCGATCGAGGAAGTTTGCGATTCAACATTAAACTCCCCCCACTCCTAACCCCTTACCTCTTTTAATCTTTACTTGCCCAACGCCGCCGTCTATATTTAGGACGATTTAATGGCGTGAATTGACGCCTAAATGAATTGGCAGGGAATGCCGATTCTATATAAACCATTTTGAGGAAAAGAGTTAGCCATGATCGGCCGAACACTAATACAGACCGCCGCCACACTGCTCATTGCCCTTGGTTGCGCGTTCACCGCCTATGCCGATGACGAGCCTTACCGCGTCGGCTCCGAAGACCTTCTCGATATCAAATTCCCCGAACAACCTTCGCTGAATGCTCAGGTCAAAGTCGGGCAGGACGGTATGATCAATATCGACGTCATTGGCTCGGTGGCCGCCGCCGGACGGACCGTCGAAGAAATTCAAAACATCATCCTTCGCCAGATATCCCGACTCACCAAGATTTCGCAGGTCTCGGTGAGAGTCACCGTGTATAACTACAACTTCGTTTTCGTCACCGGACAGGTCAATGCCGTCGGAAAAAAGACTTTTGAACGCATTCCCGACCTTTGGACAATCATCAACGAGGCCGGAGGCATCTCGGAATTCGGCGACCTCTCCCGCGTGACCATTATCCGCGGCGGTGAGGATGCCGGTCAGGTTGAAGTGGTCAATGTCTCGCGTGCTATTGGTGAGGGGAAAATCAACAAGCTTCCCAAAATCCGACGCATGGACACTATCGAAATCCCCCGCACCGTCGCCGGTCTTCCGGCGCAGGACGAATGCCCGGAGCAGCTCGCCGGCCCGGGCGGG
>JBBTMW010000010.1:0-24875 GCA_038067995.1 Candidatus Zixiibacteriota bacterium | reverse complement strand
ATCGATACAGTCCGAGACAATGCGCGGAGTGACGTCCATCCCCCCCACGCCTGTAAGATAATTTTGAATGAGGGTGTTGCCTTTCCCTTGAAGGGAGGCACGAATCTCCTGCCAGAAAATGCCGCCGGTTCCCGCGGAATAATTGCGGTCGAGGACGGCAATCTTCGATGCTCCCTGAGTAACTCGTTGCAATTCTTCATTGGGAAAAGGACGAAACATCTTGACCCGCACCATCCCGATTTTCTCGCCGGCGGCGCGCCGCTCGCGGACTACTTTTCGGGCGGTGGTGGCGATACTTCCCGATGCGACCACTACCAACTCGGCATCCTCAGTGTAGAGGGATTCCAGCGCGCCATGAATGGGGCGGCCAAAATGCTTTTCGAACCCTAGACGGTGTTCTTCGAACACTGATGGGACTACCTTCATAACGCGGTCAACCTCCACTCGCGAAGAAGCGGTCTCAAGGGGCCAAGTCAGACCGCCCACGGTGACAGGATGATTGATATCCATGCGGTGCGGAAGGGACATGGGAGGCAGGTAGGCATCGACAAGCTCCTGAGAAGGCAGTTCTGTTTCCATGAGGGTATGCGAAATAATAAAGGCATCCATGATCACCATCACCGGCAGTAGCACCCGTTTGTCTTCGGCCAATCGGAACCCATGAATGACGGAATCGACGACTTCCTGATTATTCTCACAGTAGAGCTGAATCCAGGCGGCATCGCGGAACATGAGGGTGTCCCCCTGATCAGCCCAGATATTCCATGGGGGGCCAAGGGTGCGATTAACGGCCACCATGACGATGGGAAGGCGGTAGAATCCCGCCACGAGGATATTCTCAGCCATGTAGGCAAGGCCGTTGGAAGAACTGGCTGTGAATGATCGCGCTCCGTTGAGCGATGCCCCGATACAGACTCCCATGGCGCTGTGTTCGCTTTCGACGGCCACAACATGTCCTTTGGTGAAATTGAAATTCGCAACGCGTTCGACAATTTCGGTCTGGGGGGTGATGGGATAGATTCCGCAGACAACACCCCGTCCGGTGCGGTTGGCCTCACCGGCGACACTCAGGGCATATCCGGCGGCGTGATTTCCAGTGACCACTTCAATTGCCATAGTTGTCACACCTCTCCTGCGGTTTTCATGTATATGACGGCGCGCGGGCATTCAGAGACGCAAACGCCGCATCCCTTGCAATATTCGTAATCGAAAACCAAATGACCATTCTCGCGTCGCACGACGCCATCGGGACAGGCAATAAGACAGAGATCACAGGCATTGCAGACGCCGCAACTGAGGCATCGCTTTGCTTCGTTGAAGTTCGCGAGACCGCGATGCACCTCGGCAAAGGCGCCACGGCGGCTGTCAATTGGAGTTGCGTGTTCGTGGTTTTTTGCGGAGTGGGTGAAGAGATGGAATCGTATCCGTTCGGCGCGAATGACTTCGTCGTCTTTTGCTTTCGGAGGGATGAGATGCTGACCTGTCCACTCCTCGTGAAGCCGGAGAGCCATCTCCCGCCCGCAACCAATAGCGGCGGTGACGGTTCCCTCGTTGGTGAGGAGATCGCCCGCAGTACCGACGCTGTGACCATCGCGGGTATGCCAATACTCGTGAGAGAGAGTAGTCTGTTCAGGAAATAGGGAGAGGTCGGCGCTTTGGCCAAGGGCGAGGAGAACCCGGTCGCAGGGGATGTCGATGACTGCGCCCTCGATAGGGATTGGCTTGCGTCGGCCATCAGAATCAGGTGTCCCTAGTTCCATCCGCTGGCAAGTGAGGGTATGCAGACCAACGTGCGACTCGACCTTCATCGGCGCTAGAAGAAATTCGAAAGAAATCCCTTCGTCGATGGCTTCGTCAACCTCCTCGGAGATGGCGGGCATTTCGGTTCGAGTTCGCCGGTAGACAACGGTGACGCTATTGGCTCCAAGCCGCCATGCCGAGCGGGCGGTATCAATGGCGGTATTGCCGCCACCAACGACTATTATATTTTCACCGGCGATGTGCATCCTGCCGCGCCGCACTTCATTAAGGAAAACGAGACCCTCCATGATAGAGGGATCGTCACCAATATCGACACTGGTCGCCTTTTGCAGTCCGGTCGCTACCAGGACGGCATCATAGCTATCCTGCAGTCGTGTCAACTCGGCGCGATCGACAGGATGATTGGTGACAGTTTGCACGCCGAGTTCCAGAATGCGATGAATGTCGCGGTCGAGGGCTTCGCGAGGAAGGCGATAGGCGGGAATACCGGTACGCATCAGGCCACCGATCTCGGAGTCGCTTTCATAGACTGTCACGCGGTAGCCAAGCATCGCAAGGTGATAGGCTCCCGACAGACCAGCCGGGCCGGAGCCGATGACTGCCACTTTTTGCCTTTTTTGCGGAAGTGGCGTGAGGGTTGTGTAACCATGGTCCCCCACGAATCGCTCGAGAGCACGGACATTGACCGGTTCATCAAAGGTAGCGCGATTGCACTGGTGCATGCAGAATCCGGGACAGACCCTTCCACAGACCGAGGGGAAGGGTGTTGACTTCAAAAGGATGGCGAGAGCGTGATCGATATCTTCCTTAGCAAGCGCATCAAGAAAGCCTTGTACATCGTTTCCAGCTGGACAACTGAAATTGCAGGGGGGTACAGAGTTCTCAGGCAACGGCTGTTGGCTGGCCCAGAGACCGGTTCTAATAGCGGGGCGGGCGCCGGTGTTACCTTCGACGACACCGGGGACGAATCCGGCAGAGATGACGACTTTTTGAGTTGAAACGGGTTTTGAGAGCGGCTCAAGAATTTTTACGGAATTGAAGGCTTCGCGGGCGGCCTCAAGATTCTTGTCGCTGAACTCCATGTCGCGAAGAGCCTCAATCAGCGGCTCAAGAGGCATATCGAGCAATCGCTCGGCTGCCCCTGCGAGGGCGGTGTTTACGATAGGGACGCTTCGGGTTCCGAGCTTGTATGCCCGTGCGATAGCAGTGGCGTCGACAGTGGCGAGGCGGTATGGAGAGAGTGATTCCTGTTTGCTGAACGATTGCGGTGTATCAGGGGAGTTTATCAGGATAAAGGCTTGGGGTTTGAGGCCAGTTACGATTCCGGGCGAAACCAAGGTGGGATCAAGGACTATGATATGATCGGGTTCGTAGATGAGGTTTCGATTGAGTACCGGATTGTCGTCGAATCGGAGAAAGGCCTGAAGAGGTGCGCCCGACCTCTCGGCGGCATAGAGGCCAAATGCCTGCACCGATTTCCCTTCGCGATGCCGTGCCTGTGCGAGGATTTTGGCAAGGGTCACTCCCCCCTGCCCACCCCTGCCATGGATTCTTATTTCTGTCAAAGGCGACCTCTTTTGTCCGGAAATCCCAAGTCAGAAAGTGGCTCAGTGCGAAGCACTATTCACATTCTCGTTCGTCTACTCGATTTGCCTTGATTCAAATAACAGAAATTGCGGCAAACTACCATAGCCAAAGTCAAGGGAATGGTGGGAGACCTTAACGAGAGTATTGCTTGGTTTGATAGGGCGACAACAATGAAACTGCTACAACACCCAAAACGCCGCTAACGCGATGAGCGTCGGTGGCAGAGCATATATCAGGAGCATGATCGGACTGATCGCCCCATCGGGGAAATGGCGCCGCAAAATCGAGAATCCGGCGGGATTGGGGGCATTGGCGATGACGGTCAAGCCGCCCCCCACGACGGCGCCTGCCACCAGCGAATATTTGAATCCATCCGAGATTCCATCCACCAGTGAGCCAAGATAGGTGAGGGCGGCATTGTCGGTGACCGCTGTAAGAACTGCCGCCCCGAAAAAGACGGCGGTGTCACTCATATTCGTCAACAGAGGTCCCAGCCACCACTGTTGCATCCCTCCGATAGTCACAAGTCCGGCGAGGAAGAAAGCGACGAGCAATCCCTCCCGAAGAATGAGACGCTCCTGATATTTTGAGTATGCCGATGCAAATCCCAGAAAAAGCAGAAAGAGTCCCATAAAAAGTGCCGGTGTGTGCGCGAAGACGACCACGCTGGAAAGAAAGATGAGATGGATGAGATATATAAGTGGAGGCGTCTTTGCGGGAGTCGTCTTTTTCTCCGGGAGTAGCTTTTTGAGGTCGCGGCGGCAAACAAGGGTGGCGAGGAGGGCATTGACGACCACAGCCAGGGCGGCTTTCCATCCAAATTGCGCGAGCATGAAATCCAAAGTCCATCCCCACTTCCCTGCTACCATCAATACCGGCGGAGCGGCATAGGGGGTAAGGGTTCCTCCGATAGAGACATTCACAAAGAGCACGCCAAGGGTGATGTATTTGGCGCGAGTTGGCAATCCCCGTTCGAAGAAGGCGTCGCTGAGGGTCATAGCCGCAACGGTCATGGCGGCAGGCTCGGTGATGAACGAACCAAGAAGCGGCAGGATTGAGAGGACGCAGAAGTATGCGCCGGAACTTCCGCCGAGTGGGATCAGGTCTCCCAGTCTACGGACGAGCGATGACGCCATCTGGAAAATCGGTTTGCTGGCGGCAACAACCATGATGGCGAAGACGAACATCGGTTCGGTGAAGTGGAGAGTGTTTATGTAGTCGGTGGCCGTTTGCTTCCCCTCAAGAATCAACATGAAGAGAACAAGGACTGTTGCCCAGAAACCGAAGACGATTTCGACTTCGCCCAGTAGATGCCATACGCCAGCGTGTCGCGGCTGGCGATGAGCGAGACCCTCGAAGAACCGCGTCGAAAAGGTATGAATGATGGCAAGTCCGAAGAGTATGGCGGATATGAGTTGTATGTTAGTTGGATTCATACTGAATACAGGGCATCCTGCTCATACTACTTAAACTTTCTCCTGTGTCAATGTACTAATTCGCCGGCTAAAATTGAACAATCAAATGTGAGGGAACTTTTGCGATGAACGGCTGTTCCATAGCACGCATGGTTAGTGCCTGTATCACACTACATCAATCTACCGGGGGATCAAAGGAGTCAGTGTATGATTAAGAGCTTTTTCGAGATTTGTTGGTAATTGGCTCGGTGGCTTTGCTGGTGGCTGGATGCTCCAGTGACAGCAATCCGACCGGCTACGATGGCGGAGGAGCGGTCGAGTTCTCATCCCCGACTCTCACTAACGGGGTTTCGTTTCAGCACGTTTTCCTGACCGCCAAAACGATGAACTATTTCTGCAGTTTTCACGGTACCGCCACGACCGGCATGTATGCGACGATCACGGTGACAGCAGGTGGCGCGCCCCAGTTGGTGCAGTCTAATATCACCAGCAGTACTCTTCAGACATTGAATATTCATGTCGGCGATACGGTCCGCTGGACCAACCAGACGGCTATGCAACACAATGTGCGATCGGCGTCCTGAGTTAGTCTGACCTGGCCCATTGCATTCAAATAGAGCTATAATCTAATTTAGTTCCCCAAAACTCTTGCAACGTCTGAAATGGGAGCCGCCACTGGCTCCCATTTTTGTTGCGATGAAGGCGATCAAACTTGCATATGTGCCAATTGATGAGCATCTTACACAAACTACAGGTAATCTGCAGTCGATTTTCGTAACAAAGGCGACTCGTTTCTCGTAAGCGAATGAGTGAAAGGAGACATTAATGAAAATAGTTGGAGTACTGCTAATTGTCGTTTTCGTTCTTGCCCTCGCCGTTGGCGGCTGGGTATGGTCGGGGCGTGGTGGATTGATTGATCGGTCACAGGGAGTCGATGAAAAGTGGTCGCAAGTACAAAACGTCTATCAGCGTCGGTTTGACCTGGTCCCGAATTTGGTCACGAGTGTGGACAATTTCATGTCCCGTCAGCAGGCCACCCTCACCGAAGTTATCGCGATGCGTCAGCGTGTCATCGATCTCAAGGGATCTGCAGAAACCGCCCTGGGGAGCAGGAATCCGGCCCTATTGGATTCTCTGGCAGGGCAACTTTCCCGCCAAATGAATTCCTACATCAATGTGGTAGTCGAGCAGTATCCGCAGATAAAAGGGGATCAGCTCTACTCCGACCTGATGACACAACTCGAAGGAACTGAAAACCGCATCGCTCAGGAACGGCGGACATTCAACGAGGCTGTTCGTGACTATAACACCTATCGTCAGAAGGGAATCAAAGCCCTCATCGCCGGAGCGATATTTGGTTTCCCCTATGAAAAGGTGTTCTTCGCGGCCCAGTCTGAAGCGCAGACAGCCCCGAACGTAAAAGACGCATTCAATAACAAGTAGGCGGATAAGATCGAGTGAAAAGACTTCTTGTTGTAGTTCTCATATTGCTGGCGGCGGCAGGCGTCTTTGCCGATTCGCAGATTCCTGATCACAAAGGGCTCATCAATGATGTCTCTGGTGTACTCAGTAAGGATGAAGTCCGCCAACTTGAATCCAGAGCGCAGGCGTATCGCACACAGAGCGGCAACGAGATCAGTGTATTGATCGTAGCAACCATAGGAGATCGACCACTTGAGGACTACGCCCACGACGTGTTTAGTTCCTGGGGGGTTGGCAAGAAGGATAAGGACAACGGTGTGCTGTTTCTCGTTGCCGTCAAAGACAGGAAGGCACGGGTTGAAGTAGGCTACGGTCTTGAGGGGGAATTGACCGACATCGAGTGCGGTCGACTGGTAAACAAGAATTCCCCGATGGCTCAGCATTTTCGCAGTCGTGACTACTTCGCGGGCGTGAATGCGGTGTTCGACGGCATTGTGCAGGCAATCGGCGGCGAGTATAACCCGCCAGAAGATTCAAAAAGCGATGGCAAATCAGCGTTATTCCCATTTGGAGTAATTGTGGCCGTTTTGTTGATGGCGCTTTTTGGGCGGGGACACTCCAACAACAACCGAAGATTCGGAGGTCCGTTTATCGGCGGGCTTGCCGCCGGGATGCTTGGCGGCTTGGGACGCCGAGGTGGCTTTAGCATTGGCGGAGGTTCCTTCGGTGGTGGAGGTGGCGGAGGATTCGGTGGAGGCTCTTCCGGTGGCGGTGGAGCGAGCGGAGGCTGGTAGGAGCGAGACAGCATATGGCATCACTTGTAGATAAATATTTTTCAGAAGCAGACTTCAATGCCATCGAAGCCGCAGTCAAGAAGGCCGAGATGTCGACCAGCGGCGAGATTGCTATCGAGCTGGCTTCCCGTTCCAAACATTGGATAAAGGAGAGGCTAATACATTCACTGGTTTTCACACTTGTCTGTATGCTTAGTGCTCTCTATTTAACACGCGAAGTTGATTGGGGAACTTATTACAACACCACACAGACGATTTTTTGGGGAGCGATTGGATTCGTCATCGCGTATTATGGATGGGGGCAGTTTCTCAAGCGTCGTGGACGTCGCCGCAGAGCAGTTTGGAATCGATCGGTAGAGCAGTTTCAACAGTTGACCCCTGTGCGAGGTATGACTGGCATTTTGATTTTCGTGTCGCTTGAAGAAGAAGAGGCCGCGATTGTGGCCGACAAAGGGATCGCATCAAAAGTGCCCGCTGACTATTGGCTCACCCCCTATGCGACCCTCGTTACAGCCATGAAAGATGGCAAACACGCCGAAGGAATTGTTCAGGCGATTGAAACGGTCGCCGTCGAACTCGCCCGGCATTTCCCCCGTGAAAGCGACGACGCCAACGAGCTGTCGGACAGGCCAAAGCGAATTGATTAAGAACGTGCGTTGATTCGATCAAGGCGAGATTCTCTATTAATATTTGCTGACAGATTAATTCTTCAGTTCTTGCCGTACCCTCACCAATGTCACTCCCGCAAAAGCGGGAGCCTATCTTGTTCTTCGTAGGGATGGCATTAGCTCAGTTGTTATCCCCAAAAACAATGATGCGTATCCTTATCCACTAACTCGAGAAAATGATGAATGCGCCTGACGGTCGGCTTAGGGGGATAGCTGTGCCATGTAAGGTCAGCTCGCATCCAAAATACTTTCCAATGCCGTTGTGAACGCACAAATGTCGCCTTGGCAACTGGTGAATGCATTATCCTCGAATCGTCATCCCAAACTGGCCTGATCTCGAATATTTCTATGCTTTGATCCTTGATTTGGAATCCAAAGTCGAGCTTTTTGCGAATCTCCTCGCGAGGCCTTCGTATTTCTATGAAGGCTGTCAAGACCGCTTCGTACTCTTGTTTTTCCGCTTCAGTAAATGCCATCGCAAATCCTCACCTGAGAAGATAACACTTTTCTCTTTCAGCTCCAATCCAATGTCGAACGCACCCTGTGGCTTCCTGAATTCCCGAATGGCTTCTTCGATGGGGATTCATACATAACGGGCGTCGCTCGCTACTTAAAGTGGATCGCAAGCTCCACTCCTGCCCCGCTATTCATGGGAGCTACCGAAACAGTTATGGAATTGGCCAGCTTTCTTCGGTGCGACACTTCGTATGCAACATAGCTCCCGAGGACGGCCCCGGCGACAACGTCAGTGATGTAATGTTTGTTTTCCTGAAGCCGGGAGAGCCCGACATACGTGGCGGCAATTTCTGCGGCGATTCCGGGCCAAAGCCCGTATCGCTCTACGACAATTCCGGCTGTAGTGAAGGCCATGGTTGCGTGGCCTGAAGGAAACGAATAACGGCTACTATCAGGGCGGGTTCGATCAGTGGCGAGTTTCAGACCCATTGCAATGCCCCCAGATATCAGCAGTGCGCTAGTGAGTTCCGAGCCCAAACCAGCGAATTCCTCTTTATGAAAGGCCTTCCCAGAGAAGTAGAGCGCCAGTGCCCCGGCAAGATGCACGGGCGGGGAGCCAAGCGTATAGCCAGCCGAAAAGAACCGCTCTTTGTTCGGATCGGTAGTCCAGCTTCGATAGGGGCGGTTGGTTTCGTGTTCTGAAAGAGCGGGAGTAGCAACCAATAGCCCCAACAAGATATATGACTGAGGGCGGGCACTGAGGTAATAGACGTTGTCCTTAAGATTGCAAAATAAGTTTGAATCGCTGTGGCGGGATTGCGCTTCTGTCGCCGAGGTGGTCTGTCTAAAGGCAAATCCGGTGAGAAAGAGAATAGCGACTAGTCCGGTTACTATTCGACGTTTTAGGCCATTGCCCAGGCATGCTCGTACCATAGTATCCTATATAGTATTACAATTGTTGCAATTGCACTATCGGGAAGTTGAAGGCTCCGAAACGGCAGATGTGGCGTTTTCGCCACTCAGAGTGCTAAAGGAAACATCGACCCATGCATGTTTCGTTCTCGTTCTAGAGTTTCCGGCGCATTACGCAGAAATTTCTTTAGCACATTTGGCGTTACAAGAGACGTGCTTGCTATTGCTCTCCCCGAGCATTCATGCGCTTTAGTCTTTCGATTCGATAACTCTATCCCCAACTCGGCTAATGGTGCCCACCCACACTAGGGGCGACGCGCCAATGTACAATCATAGTCGATAACAACATCGTGCGGATGCATCCAGTCGTCCCCGCAAAACAACACATACACGGTCGCAATAGTCGACTTTGCCAATAGGTGCGAGCCATGCAACTCGGTTACATGAATACAATGGTAATATCATATTAATTGTCCTGATTCTAAGATGCACCCATCACCACAAATTCATTGACATTGTGTAAATGTTCACATATTTAGGAGATAATTTGTGTCGATAATGATATCCTAAAGTAGAGAGCATGCAAGTTCGTAGTAAAGGATATTGAAAACTTCGATATGCCCCGAATCCCCCGACAGATTATCCCTCTTATTATCATTATAGTGATAGTTATTGTCGGGTTCATCACTGCTCGGCAAATATTTGTCCCTGCATCTTTTGGCGATTTAGGCTTTTATCGAGCCGACGCGCTGAAGGAAGCGACCGCGATTGAAATCAATTATGCCGGGGCGAATGCGTGCGTGGAGTGCCACAGCGACATAGACGATCTCAAGGCCAGCGCTTTCCACCGTAAGCTCTCATGCGAAACCTGCCACGGACCGAGCGCCAAACATGCTGATGCTCCGGATGAAACTTTGCCTTTTATTCCAAAGGGGCGCGACTTTTGTCCTGTTTGCCACGGCTATAACCCCTCTCGTCCGTCCGGTTTTCCCCAAATTTTGCCCGAACAGCACAATCCCGGAAAGGCCTGCATATCCTGTCACAATCCTCACAATCCAACGCCGTCCCACACCCCCGAGGAATGTAGCGCCTGTCACAGGACTATAGCCAACCAGAAGCTTGTGTCACACCACACCTCTCTGCCTTGCACGCAATGTCATAACGTACCAAAAGAGCACCGCGCCAACCCCCGCCTCATTCGTGCAGAAAAACCGGCCGGACGGGAAACGTGCACGGCCTGCCATAGCAAATCTGCCGTTAGTTCTCTCGAAATTCCCCGCATTGATATTGAAACTCACGGCGAGCGCCGCGTGTGCTGGGACTGCCACTATCCTCACTTCCCGGAGGGGACATGATGAATACGAATAGGCCGCAAATGTGGCGGCGCGATTTTCTTAAAACGTGCGCCCAAAAACTGTCCCTCATTGCCGGGTCGATTGTAGCCGTGGGTGGCATGAAGGCAATGGCAGGTGAAGAGAACGATAAATACAATCCATCGGAACACAACTATGCCATGGCCATCGACATCCATAAGTGTATCGGTTGCGGCCGTTGTGTCGAGGCATGCAAAAAAGAAAACAACGTTCCACTTGATGGCGCTCATTTTCGCACATGGGTCGAGCGCTATATCATTCCCGAGGATGGGGAAACGTATGTTGACAGTCCCAACGGCGGCATGAACGGTTTCCCTGAACTGAAGAGCGACAAGAATGTTCTCCGCACATTTTTTGTGCCCAAGCTTTGCAATCATTGTGAAGATCCGCCGTGTGTGCAGGTTTGCCCCGTTGGCGCTACGTATATCAGCCCTGATGGAGTGGTGCTGGTCGATTCCGAATACTGTGTGGGATGCCGCTATTGTATTCAGGCTTGTCCGTATGGCGCCCGCTATTTGCATCCTGAAAAGTTAGTGGCCGAGAAATGCACTTTTTGCTACCACCGCATCACCAAAGGTCTCTTACCAGCCTGCGTGGAAGTCTGCCCGACCGGGGCGCGTATTTTCGGCGATCTGAAGAAAACCAGCAGTCCTTTGAGAAGATTCTTTCATTTTATGGATATCTCCGTGTTGAAGCCGTGGATGAACACCAAGCCAAAAGTGTACTATGGTAGTATCGACGGAGAGGTGAAGTAATGGTGGAACCCGTTCTGCAATCTCTGTTGGCCGACGGTGGGGGTATCACTGGTTTTGTCTTCCCCAATGAATACGAACTGCATTGGGGATTGCTGATTGTCGTCTACCCCTATCTGACGGGACTGGTGGCTGGGGCCTTCATACTGGCCTCCCTTGAGCGGGTCTTTAATGTCAAGGCGCTTCAGCCAATTTATCGCCTGGCACTACTGACCGCTCTCTCATTCATGATTATCGCTCCCCTGCCACTGTTGGCGCACCTGGGACGTCCCGAGCGCGCCCTTGAAATGTTTCTCACCCCGCATACGTCGTCGGCGATGGCGATGTTCGGTTTCGTGTATGCGTGGTACCTGGCAGTCGTATTGCTCCTTGAAATTTGGTTTGATTATCGCCGCGACATAGTTCAATGGTCGAAAGAAAAGAAAGGGCTGGCTCGGATTCTCTACCTCATCTTGACGCTGGGTGTCAGTGACATATCTGAAAAGGCGGTAAAGTTTGATCACAAAATCGGAAGAATCATAACCGTCATAGGTATCCCGTCGGCATTTCTTCTTCATGGCTATGTCGGGTTTATCTTCGGGTCGATCAAGGCCAATCCCTGGTGGAGCAGTGTGCTGATGCCAATAGTGTTCTTATTCTCGGCTATTGTCTCCGGCATTGCGCTGGTCATTCTGGTCTACATGGTGACCACGTTGTTTCGCTGGAAGAAACTCAACATGGCATGTCTGGATAAGCTCGCAGATTTGCTCTTGTACGCGGTTATAGTCGATTTTTCGCTCGAGCTTTTGGATTTTGTGCACCGGCTTTACGAGTCTGAAGAATCAATCAACATTCTTTCCGAAATGATATCCAGCCGATTGTTCATGAGTCTGATTATCAGTCAAATTATCATCGGCACACTTATTCCGGCGCTTTCGATAGTGATGGCCCGCACCAGAAGAGTCAATGCCGAGATGCGGCGGATTTTGTATTTCATCGCCGCCCTCCTGATTCAGGTCGGTATTTTCAGCACCCGCTGGAATGTCGTAATCGGCGGGCAGTTGTTCTCAAAGAGTCTGCGAGGACTGACTGTCTATAAACTCGACTTGATGGGACCGGAAGGTCTTTTGATGGCCATCGCTCTCTTGGTCATGCCGTTCATTGTCCTGTTTATCCTAACGAAAGTTTTGCCGCCGTGGCCTGAGGGGGAGGAGAATGACACGCCTGCTGATGAAGCCGATCGGGCGAAAGACACGCTCAGTCCCGTTAGAACATCCTGAGTGCCAATTCAGCATGTTATGAATGACTCAGCGGAATCCCGTTGCCGCTCTATCTGGCTTTACTTTTTAAAATCAACGCCTCTTTCTGAGTTCTCTTCCACCGCTTAATTTGTCTTTCTCTTTTGAGTGCGGTCGATAATGAGCGACATCTCTCGAGGTGAACCAATGTGATTGGTCGTCGGCCGCGGGTGTATTTGGCCCCTCTGCCGGAATTGTGCTGATCCAGCCGCTTTTCAACATTAGCGGCCACGCCGGTGTAATAACTGCCGTCTCGACATTTCGCGATATACACATACATGGGGCGGTGCGAATCTTTCACTGCGCAGAATATATAACTTATGGATTCACAGAGATGATTTGAACACGTGGGCTGTAATCAACTGTGCGAAAGTGCCTTTCCAAAGATTAACCCATAACACTTCAAAAAAGTGAGACAAATCGCCGTATTCCCCTTTAGTCACCAGCGGCAGTATGAGATCCGCGACCTTGAGATGCACGCGATCGAAGCGGGGATCAGGGGGGGATGGTGCAGGAGTGCGGCGTGAGGTGAACGTATGTATAAA
Source organism: Candidatus Zixiibacteriota bacterium (assembly GCA_038067995.1). Taxonomy (GTDB): domain Bacteria; phylum Zixibacteria; class MSB-5A5; order GN15; family FEB-12; genus JBBTMW01. The sequence continues at coordinate 11,913 of JBBTMW010000010.1, read as the reverse complement.
GAGAGTGAAACGAAAAGGCCTCATCTGACAATAAGCAGGGCAGATTATAGCGTCGGTTCAAACTCATGCAAATTCGCCCACTTATAGTGTGAATTGAGCTACAACAAAAAACATTAGATTTTTTAAAGCGGGGTATGCGAGACGAGTTCTGCAACTGGGTGACAGGAAAGGCCACTTGACCCGGGACACCGAAATGATTGCCGGAAATCCTGATTAGCACAAGGGACAAAAAAAGCCTCGCCATCCGTACAATGGCGAGGCTGTGCAGAGACGCAGAGATGAACGTCCTTTAGATTACAGACAGCCTCCGATGACGCCACTCTGGAATAGGAAGGCGACGAGCTTAGTCAGGTCAACGACGTTGACAGTGTTGCTTTCGTCAACATCGGCCTCTTCCTTGCAGGAGTAAATTGCTCCACCCTGGAAGAGGTAGGCGACACAAGCGGTGACATCGACCACGTTTACACTATTAGTGTGGTTGAAGTCGCCTTCTTTGACACAGCAACTCACCGGATAGTTGTCTCCGATAAACCCGCCGCAATCAAGGAATGTCCAACCGGACAACCAAAGTGAGTCAATTGCCACGGAGCTGTTGAAGGCGCCGCGATACGACACTGATTGAATCCAGCCGAGTGGATCAGTGGTGGCGGCGACAGCGCCAGCGTTCGCCGGACTAGCAACTTTGAGGCGAGGATCAAGCTTCGCCGACTGTGTCCAGTCGATATTGCGCACCTGCGGATCGACGTTGTAGCTGTTGGCGTCGACTCCGAGGCGGGCGTTTACTTCCGCCTGAAGCGTTCCAGCGCCGCCAGCAAACTTGTGGAAGAAGTTACCGCGCCAGTAGAGCGGCGTGAAAGCACCCTGTCCCGCCCACGGATCGCCGGCGGAGCCGTCGGGAAGGATATAGTTATTCAGCGCTGACTCAGTGCCTGCGGCAAATGTCTGAATCGAGATGATGCTGGCATTCTTGCCTTCGGTGTAGATGTTGTTGATCCACTCACCGCCGACGTTTTCGCGAATGAGCATCGGATTTCCAGTCGCCGCTCCAGTGTTACCGGAACCAATTGCGGTTACGTTGGCAAAGGTAGCATAGGCGGCAGGAAGGTCGGTCCATGGAGCGGCGTTGGCGCCGTCGCATTCAGTCAAGCGGTCGCCCCAATCAGGATGCTTGATTTCAAAGAGGAACTGGTTTGAACCGCGATACCCTTGATCGATATCGAAGCAGTCGTCGTCACCGAAGGCGCCGACGAGGTAGCGGGCGTTGACGGTGCCGCCAAACCATTCATAGTCATCATCGGCTGACATGAAGACTTCGATGTGGTCGACGCGAGTTTGGCGACCAACGCCATAGAATGTCATGCCGTTGATTTCATTGTTGGCCGAGAGGGCGATGCCGGGATAACGAATGGAGACGAATCGGTATGAGCCCGAATTATCATCGTCATCGGTTCCGCCATAGACCGTTCGGGATGAAGGGGTGATGCCCTCGGCATTGCCGGTTCCGGCGGGAAGATTGATTCTGGCATATCCTGCGAGAACCAAACCACCCCACTGCCCTTTGCTGGCCGCGGTGACTGGGATGTCGAGAGAATCATCCACGTCGTCAGCCAAAGCGGTCATGATGATCGGGCAACACTCGGCTCCATTGAAGAAGGCCTTGGCGCCTCTCACAACATAGAGGTACTTGGCGTTAGTCAATGTGCCAGGGTCAGCCTTGATAACTGTACCGGGCGCAACAATTAGAGCATTGCCGCTGTCGACATACACTCCCTCGGTAAGCTGATAGACGGTATCTGAGTGAAAGTAGACCATGCGAGTGGAGTCAAAGGAGTCGGTGATAGCCTTTATCGGCTTTCCACCACCGGTTGGCCCATCGGTGGCGCAGTCGCAGTCGGCGGCGATGACGGTCACCGAAGGAGTGTAACCATAGAAAGAGAGCGCGGTCCATTCATTTGTCCACAGTGCTTCCTGTGGATCGAATGCGCCAAAGTAAGGCACTGTCTGAATATAACCATCATTAGCCGCCGGAGCAGGTGCACCAGAAGCGGCTGGACCAGCCATTTTCGGACGCGGATCAAGTCCACCGGAAAACTCCGTGCGGCTGATGCTCGTCAACTGCGGATCGACATTGTATTGATTGTTGTCGACGGCTAAGCGGGCGTTGACTTCAGCCTGAAGCGTGCCTGCGGCGCCATTGAACTGGTACAGGAAATTATTCTGAAACAGAAGAGCATCACCTTGGAACGGTCCCTGACCGACCCACGGGTCGCCAGCAGAACCATCAGGAACGATGTAGTTGTTCAAAGAGGATTCCGTACCGGCCGCGAATGTCTGTATCGAGATGATGTTGGCATTCTTGGCGTCGGTAAAGATGCTGGAGAACCATGCGCCGGCAATATTCTCGCGAATGAGCATAGGATTCCCAGTGGCGGCGCCGACTGCGCCTGAACCGATGGAGGTCACATTGGCCCAGATCGGACTTCCATTGGGAAGATCTGTCCATGGCGCGGCGTTCGCGCCGTCGCATTCAGTGAGACGATCACCCCAGTCAGGGTGCTTTATCTGAAAAAGAAACTGGCTTTGACCACGATAGCCCTGATCGACGTCAAAACAGTCGTCATCGCCGAATGCGCCGACGAGATAATTGCAGTTGACTGTGCCGCCAAACCACTCGTAGTCGTCATCGGCTGACCAGAAGACTTCAATATGGTCAACGCGCGTCTGGCGTCCCACTCCGTAGAATGTCAAACCGTTGATTTCGTTGTTTGCCGAGAGGGCAATTCCGGGATAGCGAATCGAGACGTAACGCAGGACGCCAGAATTGTCGTCGTCGTTCGCGCCGCCATAGACGGTGCGAGCCGACGGGGTGATTCCTTCGGCGTTGCCCGTTCCGGCCGGAAGGTTGATGCGGGCAAAACCAGCCAACACCACTCCACCCCACTGCCCTTTTGATGCGGCAGTGAAGGGGATATCATTCGGCAGATCGAGATCGTCATTGATGGTAGTGAAGATAATCGGAGCGCAGGGCGTTCCTTCAGCGTAAAGTTTGCCGCCGCGAGTCACGAAGAGATACTTCGCGTTGCTCAGTGTGCCGGTATCAGCTTTAATGATGGTGCCGGGCTGAATGACCAGCACTTCTCCGCTATCAACATAGACGGCTTCTTTCAGATTATAGACGGTATCGCTGTGCCAGACCGAGACGCCAACGATGTCAGCGTCAAACACAGGCTTGACCGGCTTACCGTTATCAGACAACTGCGCTGACGCGATGACGGGCATCGCTACCAGAGCCAGTGTCGTGAGCAGTTTCCGAATCATGTATCGGACCTCCTTACAGGTGTTTTATTTCAAAGAAACTTCAGTGTGCAATAACAATGTGGATTCAATCGAAAGTGGTAAAGACACGATGGGTGTTACTCTTATGCGGGTCTCCTTTCATCGTTTATCTTGTTTCATTCACAACCGGTTTGAGAGGCTTGTCGGCTTTGTGCATCGTTCGTGGCTCTCGGATGCACTGACCAACTTTCAACGTTACGCTCCTTCAGCGTGCGAAGAGTTTCTTGCCCTCCGCACACCGAATATCTTGTTACCAGGGTTGCAGACTCACGCCAATTGAGATGGTGCGACCCAATGAATATTCCTCATAAATAGTTTCCTGCGTTTTGTATTTGTACCGGAGCGACTTTTGCGCATCCAGCAGATTTTTTGCGGAGAACTTAAGCGACACCCCCCATCCCATTTTTTGGGACGCAATCACGTCAAGCATCTCACGTGATTTTTCATACACATCCGGAGTTGCGCCGTTGGAATTGATAGCTAATCGATCTCCAACTCGGTTGTAAACCACGGTCACACTGCTACCAAGCTTTTCATTGGTGTAGCCAAAGTCGAGATTTACCACAAATGGTGATTGTCCATACATCGGGCGGGTGCGCTCGGCGTTGGAGTCGTAATATTGAATAATTTGATATTCACTCTGGGGGATTTCTACCTCGGAGTGGACAAATGTCAGATTTGCCCCTGCTGAGAAATTATGGAGGAATGAGAGAGTTTGATCGAGCCGTTTGCGAATCTCGAACTCGATTCCATATACGGTGGCTTTGTCGACGTTGACCGGCATGACGCTGTAATTGACGTAATCAAAGAATTGAATCTCAATCGGATCACGGAATGTTTTGTAGAATCCGCTCACCGCCCAGATTTCTCCGGGGCGCTCAAACCATTCCAGGCGGATGTCATAGTTGCGAATGCGGGTGCGCTCGATATTCGGATTGCCGACATAATAACCGCCACCCTGAAATACTTCGTCGATGGCGGTGGACATTTCGCGCAGGGTCGGCCGCGCCAGAGTGTAGCCATATGCGCCGCGAAGATTGATTTTGCTCGAAAGGGAATACACAAGATTGACTGAAGGGAGGTAATCGCCGCCTTCGATGCGACCTATGCCGAACGAGGTGTTTTCGGATTGCGTCTGCATATCGGTCGACTCATATCGGAGTCCGACGATGGAGTTGAATCGCGAGAAGAGGCGGAAGTCCATCTGGCCATACCAGGCAGAGATGTTCTGGCTTCCGGTGTAGTTGTTTTCAGACCGGTGATAGCGGCGATAGTTGGAATTGAAGGTGTAGTAACCGTTCTGATCTGGAAGGGTATCTTTTAATCCTGCATTATCGAGGAGATGGTTGAAATCGCCGTCGTAAGAGATAATCCCGGGGGTGTTGACGATGAGCTGGTACCCTTCCTGCGAGGCATCTCGTTCCTTTTTGAGCCCGAAGAGACCGGTCTTCAAGCTTGCCGATTTAGAAAGCGGAAAAGTGAAATCCAGCCGCCCCTCATCGTTTTTCTCGTTCAGCTCTCTCCACAGGCGGGTGGGAAAGACATTGTAGGCAGACAGATTGATACGATATGTTGGGTCGCCGCCAGCGGAATAATCGGCAACGTCCGTATAGAAGCGATAGTCAGGCTCATTCTGATTGGTGCGCGAGGTGCTCAGTTGCCAGTCAGCACGGGTGTCTGTGCCAAACAGGCCGGTTCCGCGGTGGGCTCCACGAACCTGAAAGCTCTTCAGTGTTCGTTCGGTATAATGGAAGATTCGTCGTCGGAACAAAACATTTGGATCGTTGTCCAGATTGTAGTAATCGATTCCGTTTTCATACAACCGGACTTCGGATTCGCCGTTGCGGTTGTATACAAAGGTCGTATGTATCTGATCGTTCTTTGTAAGTTCATAGGCAACCGAGGCCATTCCACCCAATAGTACCTCATCCTTGCCCGATATAAAGGAGTGATGAATGATACGCTGGCCAACGTCGCTTGTCGGCGACGTGCTGATTCCGTCGTATCGCTCGTAAAGCCCATTGGTGATTGTTGAATATGAGCGATTGTAGGAAAAAGTCCCTACGAGGCCGAGGGGATGCCCAAAGACGGTTTTCGTGTTGCCATACATAATAGAATAATTGGGACTGAGCAGATATTTTCGTTTTTGCGGTTCGCCTTCTGACGAAAACGCTTTTGTGAGGCGGTCGACGGCGAAGGCCTGATCTTTGTCCTTGGTGGATATGGCGCCACTCGGCATCGACGAGAGATTTTCAGTCACATAGCTGGGAATATTGCGAAGTCCATTATCGTAACCCCACTTGTCGCCGCTACCTGAGAGGCCTCCAATCGCGTTATCGCTTGACAGGCTGTTGTTCGATCCGGATGTCGAAATTGCGAATGAGCGGCCCTCCGGAAAAGAACGCGTTTGCAGGTTGACGCTTCCGCCTGAAAAGTTACCAGGTTTGTCGGCGGTGAAGGTTTTTTGCACCACGATATTGTCCAGCAGATTACTTGGAATGAGATCGACCGGCACTGCCTGCTTGTCGGGATCGGGGCTTGGCATGATACTGCCATTGAGAGTTGTATTGGAATAGCGATCGCCGAGTCCACGGATGAAGGCATAGCCCCCCATCACGGTTGCGCCCGGGGTGCGAGCAAGAGCGTCGGCGGCATTGCCTGCGCCGCTTCGTTGCATTCCCTCAAAGCTGATGGCATCGCTCACGGCCGCGGCCTTCTGGCGGACATTCAACATGGAGGCTTCGTTGTCTTCGAGTGACTTGGCTTCTACTTTGATTCCGTCAACATTGACGGACTGCTCTGTCATTGAGAGGTTGAGAGACGTGATTGAATCCGACGCGACGCTGACTCCGGTCACCGTTGTGCGGGTGTAGCCAACCATAGAGAGAACCAGAGTATAGATGCCGGGATGTACGAGCCGAATAGTGTATTTACCGTCGATATCGGTGGCGGCTCCAAGCGCGGTTCCTTCAATTTGTACGGTGACGCCGGGAAGGGCCTCGCCTGAAGCGGCATCGACGACCACGCCGCCAATTTTGCCATAACCATCGCCAGCGAAAGCGGCGGTGGTCATCATGAGTGAACACAGCAATGCTACAACGAGGTGTACGGCCTTATTGCAGTTTGTTGTGAACGGGTTCTTAGTGTAGACTTTCATTTCATCTCCTTTGATCTCCGAGCGCTCCGGCGACTTCGATCTCTGCATAGAAGCCGTCCTCAAGCTATCCCTGTATAAAAACACTGTTCAATTCTGGTTAAATAGGGTGAGAAGATTCCTGCACGCGACGCATGCGGTAGCCGACGCCGCGCACTGTTTCGACGTAACGTCCATATCTGCCAAGCTTTTTACGAATACCCACGATCTGGACATCTATGGCGCGGTCGGTGATGATAGTTTCTTGTCCGCGAACGTGATTGACGATTTCAGAACGACTATAGACCCATCCCGGTCGACGAGCCAGCAGATACAGAATTTGATATTCAGTTAGGGTAAGCTCGATGGCGTTCCCATCCGCGGTCACGACATGTTGTCCGGCATCGATTGTGAGGCCATCAATGGTGAGCTGTATCGATTCGTCGGCGGGTGTAGTCGCACGATTTCTGAGACGCGCTCGCACACGCGCAACCAACTCACGGGGGCTGAACGGTTTGGGAATGAAATCATCGGCGCCAAGCTCAAGCCCGGCGACGATATCGCTTTCGCTTCCTTTGGCGGTGAGCATGACAACCGGAATCTGCCGGGTGCGTGGATCCCCTTTGAGGGCACGACAGACGTCGAATCCGTCAATGCCGGGTAACATGAGGTCAAGAATTACAAGTTGAGCGCCATACTGACGCGCCATCATGAGGCCTTCTTCACCCGTTGCGGCCAGACGGGTGGCGTAGCCCTCTCGTTCGAGATTGAATCTCAAAAGTTCTCGAATATCAGGCTCGTCATCTATAATGAGCACTTGCGGCCTTGCAAGAGGGCTGGGGCGGGGGCTGTTCACGAGTGGTTGTGGCTCCATTGTCAGCCGCCAATCAGCCGTGATTACGTTAGCCCCTCGTGGGTTAAATGTTTTGACTTGGTTAAAAGTGCGAGATTCTGACGCTCAGGCGTTCAAATGCGCGGAGGATTGTTTGGATTGGGTTAGGGTGGGATTGAAGAGGTTCGTTTATGCAGACAATTTGAAATATCGATTGATGCACAGTTTCAAACTAATGTAAATTCGCCCACCGACAATTTTGATTAGGCAATAATTACAAAACTTAGATATTTATATGGCGGCCCCAACCTCACTCGTAAGCTCCCCCCTGCGAGTGAGTGAGAAGGCTATGTCGGCTGGCCCTCCTGCCACTGACGTATACGTACTGAGAGGGATGCACGAAGACCTCCGACCGTGAGAAATGCGGAGGTGACAGCGCAGAATTATGCGAGTTCTGTGCCTGTTTTTTTGGGGCAAGTGTCATCATCGCGGAATCCAAAGACCCAAGTCAAATACCAGCCGACCAGAGATTTAACCAGCTTGACCATGAGCAATGGTTGTAGGCGGTAATCTCAGTCCCCGGAGGAATTACTATAATGTAGCGAGAGCCAATCCCCTTATGGATTGGCATTCGGCGAGAAAGTGGGACTTGGTATAGCCAGTCGCAGATTACGTTTTCTCTTTTGGCATACATATGGGGCAAAACGTGAAACGAAATCGTCAGCAGATGATCTGCTTAGCGTTCAAACGCCTCTTGCTCATATTTGCCTCCTTCGAAGTCCAGATTGACAAACATAACATCTGGACTCGTTTTTGGGGGACAGGTCAAGTTTCGCAACTGGATTCTGGCCTCCGTCGCCTGATTCACTACCCAAGCGTTGCCTATTTCAGTAGCAGCATTTTCTTGGTAGCGGTGTAACCCTCAGCTTGAATCCGGTAGAAATAGACTCCGCTCGATGCCTGTTCACCATAATCTGTTCGGCCATTCCATTCAACTCGATGGCTGCCGGCTGACAGCTCCTCATCCAGTATTCGGCAGACTCTCTGCCCGAGGACGTTATAGATATCGACATGAACTTGTGAGCGTTTGGTTAAATCGAATTCAATAGTAGTTGATGGATTGAACGGATTAGGATGGTTTTGAGAAACGGTAAACACTCGTGGGAGGATATTGTCTCCGGAAGGATCATCTACGTCTGATAGGACATCGGGGAGCAACATGGTGATTTCATCTATCCTGACATCACCTTCGTAGTCGTCGGTGTGCGGCTCGCCCACATACAAGAACTCGGGCATGTCCATCGCGAAGACCTTATCAAGCGAGACCGGAGGTGGCTCTTCAAGTATGTTTTGGTTCTCATCATATAGCCGCAGTGAGATGTGACCGTCTTTCTTTTCCAGCTCCGCATAGTACCAAGTGTCGTATGCATAGGTATACGCGACATTCCAATTCCACGGAGACTCATCCCAGGCGACGCCATTCCAGGTTCTTAATTTATTGCCGCCTGAATTTGTTTCGGGAGCCATATAGACCATATACACCGGGTGTAAAACCTCTCCACCGCTGGCTTTGACGTGATTGTCCACATCAATAACCATTTTACGATGATAGTGCCACCAAACTTCTTCGCATTGATTCCCGGAGCATGTATCGTCAGTTACGGTGAGAAAGTACATACCGTTTTCATAGTAGCCTCCATGATCATTGAAAGCAGGGTCTTCAAAATCAGCCTGTTCATAGTTTGCCAAATCGTAGTTAATGTAGCCGATTTTTGTTCGTATTTTGTATTCGTTCGGTAGAAACTCCGTGCTACGAATCAAAGCCGCGTTCCAGAAATCCGGTGCTTTGAGCCAGGCATACCCATCAGCGATTGTTATCGCGCCTCCGTTCATCAACTGAAAGATCAACCAGTCGTCAGTTCCGAAAGTCTGACCGTGCGTCGCTTCGAATGCAGAGTCGAAATTCTCCTGGTATTTGACTACCCAACCCGTGTCATCAAATTCCGCGAAAGACACCTGTGGGAACAAAATCGTCAGCGCCACCGCACTACAAAGCGCTGTAATAATTTGATTCACACGAGACACAAGTCCTCCTTTAGCGTGTATGTCGTCAAACAATTAGGACACATTGACACCTTAAGTTAAGACGCACTTTCTCTCATCGCAATGGCTTTTCGATACTCTATTCTCTCCGGTGAAGACCTCCCCCTATTGTAACCAATAAAATTATAGGGGGTTAGAGAGTTTTGCCATATTCACCTTCCTTCACCGTAAGCTTACGTTCTCACGTGCCAAAAGTGCGGTTGCGCCATGACGCCCGACATGAAGAAAGGCAAGTACCTCTACTACCGCTGTACCGAATACAAGGGAAAGTGTAAGAACTCGATATCGGAGCCAAAACTGGTCGCCAAGCTCGAAGAGGTCATCAAGCAGGTCAACATCACTCCTGAGATCGCTGAAGGGCTGAGAGAAACACTCAAAGAAAGCAACCAGGACAAGGTCAAGTTTCACGAGGAAGCCATCACCACATTAGAGAGGGAATACCGGGAGACTCGTAATCGGCTGAACAAAGCCTACGAGGACAGAATCAATGGCCTCATCACCGAGAGCTTTTGGAGAGAGAGATCGACTAACTGGAATGCAGAGCTGATTCGGATTGAGGGCGATATCGCATCCCACCGAAGTGCCAACACCAATTATGTCGAGCTCGGCAATCAGATTATCAATCTCGCTCAAAATGCCCACGCTCAATTTATTTCACAAGCAAATGAGGAGAAGCGGAAGCTGCTCAATTATTTAGTCACGCGAATTGAGTACGGTGACGGCGTTCTGCACCCCACATACAGAAAACCCTTCAGCTATATAGCCGAAGGGCATCAATCTCAAATATGGCGGGGTCGACGAGACTCGAACTCGCGGCCTCATGCGTGACAGGCATGCGTTCTAACCAACTGAACTACGACCCCGGTATGGTTGTCATCGCACCTCGCGGTGCGATGAGATATATGCGCAAAGAACAATTCCCTCTCCGAAACATCTCCATCAATCTCCCTTCAGAAGAAAGGATGGATTCCCGCTTTCGCGGGAACGACAATGTAAGATATGTCACCACTCAAGGCGACATCCCTTCCCGAACCATCCCCACCGGCCCGTTAAAATTAGGCGGTAAAGGATTCGAACCTTTGACCCCCTGCGTGTAAAGCAGGTGCTCTAACCAGCTGAGCTAACCACCCATCTCGCGCCGTCTTCCGCTGAGCCAAAAGCCCTAAGGGGCGGATTCCTCAGAGGTCGACAGTCGGACTGGTCGGTCCGGCAAGACTATAAGAATACGAAAAAACCGGGGGGAAATCAAGGGGGGAGGCTTTTTCCCACAAGATTTTGACCTCAAAAGCCCGTCGGGCAGTCATTGTTCCAAGCCTATGTGCCGACAAGAGATATAGCGGACTGGATCTGCCCCTGTGCTCGGTTCTGAGCCGGAGCGCTGTTGGAGAAATTCGCTATGCACGCGCAGAAAAACAACGTATCATCGTCTTCCCTGCCAACTGGCGGGGCACGGTTGTATGGATACAACCGCAACCAACAGGGAACCCAAATGTCTGTGAATCCGGCCATTTTCAAGGCCTACGATATTCGAGGCACCTACCCCACCGAAATAAACGGCGATATTGCATACCAGTTCGGCTATGCCCTCGCCAATTTTCTCAAACCCCGATCCATTGCCGTCGGGCGTGATATGCGCCTGTCATCCAATGAGCTTTTTGACGCCCTCTCCTCTGGCATCATGGATTGTGGCGTGGATGTGGTCGATCTCGGGTTGATCTCGACCGACGGCCTCTATTTTGCAGTTGGCAAATATGCATTCGACGGCGGCGTGATGATCACTGCCAGTCACAATCCCAAACAGTATAACGGATTCAAGGTCTGTAAGAAGAACGCCGAGCCTCTGTCGGGATCAGACGGTCTCAACGAAGTGCTAAAGGCTATGCAGGAAGGATGCGGGCCAAAATCTTCCACTCATGGCGTAATGGTGCGTCGCGATATCGACGACGATTACGCCGCGCATTGCCTCTCCTTCGTTGACGTCGCAAATATAAAACCCTATAAGATTGTCATTGATGCCGGCAACGGCATGGCTGGCGCAACTCTTCCGCCGGTATTGGCCAAACTGCCGATTACCGTAACGCCTCTCTTTTTCGAACTGGACGGAACTTTCCCGAATCACCCGGCCTCGCCGATTGAACCGGAGAATCTTCGCGATCTCATCGAGACGATAAAAAAGACCGGCGCTGATTTCGGAGTGGCATTCGACGGCGACGCTGACCGAATGTTTCTTGTCGATAAGAATGGGAAGCCGCTCGGCGGTGATGTTGTGACAGCGCTGGTGTCGAAGTCTTTGCTGGGGAAACACCCGGGTGAGACGGTTCTTTACAACCTCATCTGCTCCCATGCTGTGCCAGAACTTGTCTCCCGGATGGGCGGCACTCCTGTGAAAACACGGGTTGGACATGCCCTTATCAAACCCCTCATGAAAAAGCATAACGCCATATTTGGCGGCGAGCATTCGGGGCATTTTTATTTTCGCGACAACTGGTTCGCCGATTCGGGATTGATA
>JBBTMW010000009.1:0-7865 GCA_038067995.1 Candidatus Zixiibacteriota bacterium | reverse complement strand
ATGTAAGAGTCATCGAAAGTTATTTGATGGAATCGCTTGAATGGGATCAACTTGGTACGCCGGTAAAAGTTCTGCTTGACAAGGATTGCCGTCCCGTCAAGATTGGTGGTAGAATGGGAAATGTGAGGATATCAGGATGTTTCTTCGATACCATAAGGCAACAGATTGGTGCCCACGGAGATGTGGCGCAACATTCCAACTGACAGTTACCATATTGATCGTCGTGCTTTCACAAATCCACCTGGGCTGTTTTGGCTTATCCACCCATCGTTTCAAATTGTCTGATTCACAAGCGCCCGCTCTCATGAAACAACTCGTGGAGGAGCAACCTGAATATTTTGCGCGTCCATTCACACTCGTCGTGTTAGTTGACAAAAGTCCGTGTGTCAAGGCATTCATTGAAACGAGATGGTGGAGAGACTGGCAAAGGGTGGCAGAGAAGGCAGGTTGCGGTTTTCTCTTCGCAACAAGTCACGCTGACTCGGTTGATGTAGCGGTGGCAACGGCGCTTGAAGACGTCAACGCCCCCATCTTGATCTTTCCGTCCTGCGATGAATATGTGCTCGAGTCCGGACTGCCAAACGGCTATTTGCCGCTGAAGTTGTTGGTAGATCGAAGGGGATTGGTTCACCGAGTGTGGTACCCCGTGATTGATACCGTTACAAACAACAGGCTAATGTTCGTACTTGATTCTGTCACTAGCGCGGAAGTTGCCGAGACTGCCGTGGGAACTCATTGAACCGGATTTTCCTATAAGCCGGTAAGGGCAAATGTTGTTGCACTTCACAGGGGTATGTACGGTTGAGGGGATGTGTCGACCAAGACACCACCATTCCGTATTCTAAGACAAATCCGAAGGCCTCGTTCAAATAATTCCAGTACTTTAATACGAAATCAACGTATCCCAGCTCGCCTGCCGCCGGACTCTCTCAATAATCTGCCGGAGTCTTCCGATGACTATAGATTAGAGAGTCGAATATGCCGAAACCGCAGAAATACGAGTCGCAACTCCATCTTGGCCTGATGGCGATTATTATCGTCCTCCTGCTCTTGTGCATGGCCTCCAACTATGTGCTCTATCGTCAGAGGGGGATGGAGCGAAACCGAGTCGAGCAAAATCTTCATCGTCTTTGCTTTTTGGCGGCAGAACAACTTGAGATTCGCACTGGTGTGATTCCGTCTCATGAGCAGATTGAATCGACTCGCCAGGCGATGAATTTAACAACGCTGTCGATCATGCCTCATCAAATGTCACCGGACAGCTCAAATAACATGCATCTCAATGCAGAGAGAACGAATGGACTAGCCTTAGTTTCTATCGGGCGCGAAACAGTCGGTGAGATTCAGTCTGGCGACGCCGGAGAGTTCTTGATGCTGAGCGAAGTAGCCACAAAGCTTGGGACCGTTCTGCTGGTGTCAGGCGCGCAATTTCCTGATTATCAGCTTCTGATTCAAGCCTCGGATGTGCTTTTCTACGCCAGTTTGGCCGGACTTATTGTACTTGGCATCCTTTATTCCACTGTCACTCGCGTAATAACCGCCCCGTTTGAGCGCCTCAAGCGCAATGCCCGGCAAGCCGGAAGAGTTGGGGAAGAGGAGACAGATATCGAGGCCGTCATCAATGACTACGAATGCCTCGTCGCCGAATTGCGGGAGAGAGAAAGTGAGCTTAAAGAGCTTAACCGTCTCAACCAGCAAAAGGCCGATACGCTCGAGCATTTCAACAGATACCTGCTTAAGTCGTTAGTTTCCGGCGTAATAACGTTAGATCGCTCCGGAACAATCCTTGCCATGAATCAGGCGGCAACTGACCTGTTGGCAGTGGAAGGGGAGAGTTGGGTGGGAAAAAACATGACGGATTATCCGCGGTACTGCGATCCGATTATCGACCTGGTAATGGTTTCATCGCAAATAGGAAAGAATGAGCCCTATAAGGAACTCGTGATTGTTCCCACGGCTTCGCAGGCTTCCACTATTGGAATCACTGTGTCGGTTGTGTATGACGCTGACGATTCCTGTATTGGATTTTCGATTCTCTTGAACGACCTCGGCGAAATCAGCCGCCTTCGCCATGAACTTCAGAAAAAGGAACAACTCGCCGCGCTCGGTGAAATGGCCGGAGGGTTGGCGCATCAGTTGCGAAATGCCCTCGGCTCAGCCCGTGGCTATTCCCGGCTCGTAGAGAAGAAAATTCGCACAAGCGGGGATTGTGGTGACAGTCTTGAAAAACTTGGGGATGAATTGAAGCAGACCGAACAGCTCGTCAGTCGTTTTCTCGATTTTGCGCGACCGCTCCATGTCATCCCTGAGGTGTTCGATATTAGTAAAGTCATGGAGGAAATCGTGCACAGTTTTGCGGTTCGCGACGATTGCCGTGTGATTCAATTCGATCTGCAGTGTAGAGAACCCTTTGAGGTTTCAGCGGATACCCTTCTCTTAAAGCAAGCTGTAACCAATGTCATGGAAAACGCCGTCAAGTCGTATCAGGGAAGAGCCGGACGTGTGGCGGTGGCGGTGCATCGCAATCACGGTTCGGCAAACATCGAGATTTCTGATGACGGTGAGGGGATTGAGCAGGCAAACATCGACAAGGTCTTCATGCCGTTTTTTACCACCCGCACCGATGGAACCGGGTTGGGACTCCCTTTGGCAAAGAAAATAGTCGATCTTCATGACGGCCGACTGACCATCCAGTCCTCACGTGGCGGGGGAACGACTGTTCAAATCGTACTTCCCATGACTCGCGCCCCCCGGCGAGCGAAGTCCACTGTCTCAACCATCTGAACTTGCCAACCATATTTCCCCTTCGTTTTCCGGCTCGAACATGTTATACTGTCGGGCTAAGAACATAAGGAGGACTTTTTTGTTTACGCCGTCTGATTTTCGCAAGGGTTTGCGTATCGTAGTTGAAGACCAGCCCTGGACCGTTATCGATTTTCTGCACATCAAGATGGGGCGGGGTCGTGCCAAGATTCAAACCAAGCTCAAACATATTCGCACGGGTGCGGTGGTGGAGCGGGTCTTTACATCAGGCGACATGTTTACGCCGGTGGATATGCAGTCGCGCAAGATGCAGTACATGTATGAGAACGGCGGCGAATACGCCTTCATGGACACCGAAACATTCGAGCAAATCACTATTCCCCGCGACGGCCTTGACGAAGCCCACTGGTATCTGATTGAAAATCAGGAATACAAGGTGATGTTCCTGGACAACGAGGCTCTTTCGGTCGATCTGCCTGCCAACGTAGTGCTTGAAGTTGTTGAGACCGAACCGGCTGTACGAGGCGACACAGTCACCAACGTCACCAAACCGGCCAAGCTGTCAACCGGCCTCATGGTGAAAGTCCCGTCCTTCGTGAAGGAGGGGGACAAGGTGAAAGTCGATACCCGCACCAACGAATATCTCGAACGCGCCAATTGACGGTCATGTCGACTTCGTCGGCTGTTATTGGCGTTGATGAATCCGGCAAAGGGGACTTTTTCGGCCCACTTGTCGTGGCGGCGGTTTTGGCTGACGAAGAAGGGGCCAGGCGATTGGTAGCCATGGGGGCGCGCGATTCCAAAGCAATCGCCGACTCTCGTGTGTGTATCATCGACGAATTGATCCGCGAGACATTTCCGTATTTCGTCGTCGTCCTCGATCCTCCCGAATACAATCGCCGCTATGCCGAGATTCGCAATCTTAACAAGCTTCTTGCATCCTGCCATGCCGAAGTTATTGATGAATTGCATCGCAAGCATCCCGCAGGGAAAGCGATTTCAGACAAATTCGGGAAAGACCATTTGATAGAAGATGCCCTTCGCCTCCGGTCGTGCCCAATAAAGCTCGAACAGATGCATCGCGGCGAAGTGCACCCGCAGGTGGCGGCGGCCTCTATTGTGGCGCGGGCAAGATTTGTGAGAGAGCTGAAGGAATTGTCGGAACAATTTGCATTCAATCTGCCCAAAGGGGCAGGCTCAATTGTTGACAATGCCGGCCAGCGGTTTGTCCATATCCACACCGCAAAAAAACTATCGCAGGTCGCAAAGGTGCATTTCAAGAACTACGACAAAGTTCTGCGACCCGATCTGTTCCGATGAACAAAAAAAGACGCCGCACACGGCGGCGTCTTCAATACTACCTGCAAGCACGTCTCTCAAAATCAGAATTGTTCGTAGCTCGTCAATTCACCGACGATGTTTCCGGTCGTGGGGTCGTTCTGCGACACGCCCAAGATGTATTTCACCATGCCGACGCCGGAGACAAACCAATAGGCATTCTGCGTACCATTCGAGCCGGTGTTGACCACTTTGACAGCATAGCTGTATGAATCGCCGTGGCTAAGGGTGACAAAGTCGCTTCCAACGACCGTCATCTGTGACGATCCATCGGTCGGAACGGTCTTTGAATTTGAGTTGTTTCCTTTGTTCCAGTCAGGAAGGATGCCGCTAAAATCATCCTGAATAGTCGGGAAGCGATTCCATGTACTTCCATTGGAGAGCGGCGTCTGGAGGAACTTCTCGGGCGTCGCAGACAAATAATCAAAATAGAGAATCGCATCTGCGCCGACATAGAAGAAACCTGTGTCGGTTGTTTGCCCTGTCTGTGCTGTCTGGCAAATCAGGGTAAAGCCCTGAGTTGTGTCAATGCCATTGATGCGGTTTACAACTGTCACATCTGAGCCGCCAATATCGTGTACGGAATACGTCGTCTGGTACCCCTCAGTAAGCGGATAATAGCTCTCGATGCCACTCAATTGAGTGGTGTTGTTTCCACTGACGATGATGTCATTGTTGTCAGAACATCCAGCCCACATGAGCATGGCTGACACAACAAAAACGGCGATGATGAGTTTTTGGCTCCAGGCTTTCATATACTCCTCCTCCCGAAATTGACGGGAATGATTCAATTCGTTTTTCCATGAGGCTAAATTGCAAGCCGTGTGCCGATACGTCGCCACTTGCGTAAGTGTCGTAAGAGTAGTCGATTACGCGTAATCTTTAAACGAATCGTCGAATATCTGACGGATGAAAAGTGTGGGGGAGAGGCCACACAAAGTCGGGTAGGGATGGGAAACTGGGCCGCTAATGCAGATGGGAAATTTGCCGATAATTCTCAAAAAGATAACAAGTTAGACGAGTCGAGGGTCTATGAGCTTTCCATATATGGACGTTGGTATATTCGCGCTGTTTCTCACAGCCTTTATTGTCGTTTACAATATCGAAAAGCCTCTGCGTCAAGGGGCGTTCTCAGCCTTCAGCGGTATGGGGCGTGGCATAGCCGTCTTGTCGGCCGTTGCCTTCGTTTCGATGCTCAACAGCTTTGGTCTCTTTGATGACATCCCTTTTCTCTCTGAAGAAATGTTTTTCAGATTGATCGTCTGGATCGGCGTCGCAGGCGGACTTATGCTCATGTTGAGTGGCAGTTTGTCGTGGTGGCCGTCGAATGCCAAGTCAGCCTCGAATCGCAAAGAGCCGATGACCGGCATGGAGTTTGTGAAAAAGGCTCAGCAATTGGCCTCACTCGAATCAGATGTCCCGGTTCTAATCGAACGAATCCTTGGAAACACCATTGAACTGTTTGAAGTCCAGACCGCGGCCGCTTACCTTCTGTCGCCTAAACGCCACGGAATGCCGCTCGTCGCCGCAACGGGAATCTCGTTTGTAAGCCGCGAAGAACTTGGTCATATCGAGTTCGATACCGAGGCGGTGCTCAAAGCCGCGAACGAGGATGTAGTGTCAGCTGAGACGGTTATTCACCTTGTGCCATCGCGCATCAGTTTTCCCGATATGATTCTTCCGATGACTGTCAACAATCGCGTCGCCGGCGTTATTGCGCTGTGGAAGAATCCCGCCGCGACATGGAGCGACGAGGACAAAGTAAACCTTCGCTTGACCGCCGATGTTTTGGCGCGAAAGATTCAATCCGAGCAGGAACGGCTTCGTGAGAGTTTCCGCGACGCCTGCGAACGGATGTCAGTGCGACTGGGTGGTGTGGTCGATTCACGAAGCGGGCTGAAAGAAAACTTCGCCCGTGCGGCTCATGTCGTTCGCGAACTTACTGGGACCGAAAAACTGTGTTTGCTCATCAATTCCCCTGAGACCGGAATGGTCCGTCTTCTTTCGGGCGAAAGTGGCGCAGTTCTTGAAGAGCGTGGGTCAATCGCAAAAATGCACAGCACATCACTCCAGGTGCTTACGGCGATACCTCAGGGAGAATGGCTTGGCGCACAGCAAAACGATACACACAGCATTGCCAGATCGATAGGCGCCACGAATGCCGTACATGTGATGATCGAGGGAAAGGGAAGCGCCACCGCGGCGTTAATTGCCGGAAGCGCCTCAACGAATGGTATGCGCGCCCGAACAATCGAACTCTTAAAAGTGGCGGCGCCGTCGTTTGACATCATGATTCGTGACGAACAGGCAAGATTTCGCACCCGCGCCCTTACCGTCCGGATGGGAGCGTTGGAACGATTGGTGGATCAAACACGTCCCAATGGCAACCTCATTTCGCTTTTTCGCGCATGCATGACAACTCTTGTGGAGCAGATGCAACTGCATGCCTCGGCAATGTCGACGGTTGACCGGGATGCCGCGCATCTGTGCGTGAGAAGTGTCGTCGGATCAGCGATGAAACGCAATCTCGGGGAGTGGTCACCGCTCCGCCTCGATCTGGCTAATCTCCGCGCCCATCAGGTAGCGGCCGATACCGGACTTTTGATTCACTCGCGTATCGGCGGTGAAGAGCCCTCGATGCAGGAAGAGGAATCAAGAAAGCTTGCCGTGGATGGTTCCAAGGCGATAACGATTGTGCCGGTAAAGATTCGCGGTCAGGTGCTGGCATTAGTTACTTTGGGGCATTCCAGTCCGCTCACCGAACTTTCAGAAGAGGATACGGCCTTTATCAATGCCGTCGTGGCGGTGCTGGGAAGCGCCATTGAGACAACTCTCGCTGTCACGGCTCTTTCGAAATCGCGTCAACAGATTACTTATCCTGCGATTGTGGCCGATGCCGAACCGGCAAAAGAGGATATGTTCAAGGGAAGAATGAAATCCGCACTGTCAGGGATTTTGGGATCGATGGAACGGATACGCACATCGAACAGTGACCTTGACGAGTCGACCCGCCGCTATCTAGGAATCATCGAAAAGTCGGCTGGGAGGATGCGCGCTTACATGGAAGACGATATTCCGGTCGAGGTATAGGACACACGGGGGATGGGAAGCGCTGTGAGCACGACTGCTGTCGTAGAAAAGTTTTTCGAAGGGAAAAAGACCGACCGGCTTCATCATTTGATAGCCGAACTGGATGATCTGGCGGAGTTGTTCGGAAACCATCTTGGCGCCGACTTTCTCACTTTCTTCTATCGCGCCAGCGAGAGCGACGCCCTCACGCCCACCACGCTTTACTGTACCGGCAATGCCCCCGATAATGGTCTGTCGAGTCTCGACCATCTCTGTCGTGAATGGAGCCAGCCCGAATCGGCGGTGCTCCATCGATTGTTCTTCACCGACACTACCAAAGTAGCATCCGATGACCTCCTGGCGACTTTTGCAGCCGAGAACGGCTATCGCTGGGTCTATATCTGTCCCTTTGTCGGCACGAGCGGATTGCATGGCGTCATTCTTGCCATGTGGCGAAGCGACCCGCCGGTGAGCGAACAGACAGCGCGCAAACGATGCGAGCATTTTGGCAAGATCATGTTTCGCTGGCTGGTATCGTCGCGGGAAATGCACGAGATAGATTCTTTTTCGATGCGCCTGGCTCGTCTCATCGAACTGCTGGAACTGCCGGTGGGGGAGATGACGATGGACGCCGTTCTCCCCAAAGTAGCGGCATCATTCACTCGGGCATTTCCGTCGTTTGGAATCGAATTATT
>JBBTMW010000008.1:0-8939 GCA_038067995.1 Candidatus Zixiibacteriota bacterium | reverse complement strand
CAGACTTTCGTCCATTGCGCAATATTCCCTACTGCTGCCTCCCGTAGGAGTCTGGGCCGTATCTCAGTCCCAGTGTGGCCGGTCACCCTCTCAGGTCGGCTATCCATCGTAGCCTTGGTGGGCCGTTACCCCGCCAACTAGCTAATGGAGCGCGGGCTCATCTCCTAACGGCAGCTTGCGCCGCCTTTGAATGCCAAATGATGCCATTCGGCAGTGTTATCCGGTATTAAGCCTCCTTTCGAAGGATTATCCCAGTCTAAGAGGTAGATTGCCCACGTGTTACTCACCCGTTCGCCACTTTACTTGACCAACCGAAGTCAGTCTTTCTCGTTCGACTTGCATGTATTAGGCACGCCGCCAGCGTTCGTTCTGAGCCAGGATCAAACTCTCCGTAAATATCATCAAAATATTTCACTTCGATTTCGATCTGAACTCGTCAACTAAATGCAGACGCATTGTTCAAATTATAAAATTGAAGCAAGAAAAAATCGATTCACTGTAGTTCTCATTGCTGACAACCCAGTGCTTCGATACAAGGGCCTTGCTCTGCTTTGTCTTCGTGGCTATTCAGTTGTCAAAGATCAATTTGCCCGCAGAACGGCGCATACAGCGCCACAGGGCGGACTCGAATAATACCCGACTGCCCTAACCATGTCAAGGCCTTATTCAAACTATTTTAAGAAATCTTTTTAGAGACCTCGATCACGGCGCCGCACTCTCTTATACCTATCGACCAACGCTTCGGTTTCCTTGAGTCTATCGCATAGCTAAGTTGTTGCATTACTATGACTTTTACAATCCGACTACACCTCTACTCTCGCTACCGGTCTGTTACTTCTTATTCTTCTTTTCAAAGTGAATTACTGATTTTTGCGGAGAGATAAAGCCGCACTAAAATACAACCCGTACTCACAGTGATTCAGCTGATGAGGTTTGATTGAAGGGTGCACGATGACACATCAGAACTTGCTCCGGCGTTGGTATTAATAAGCGACTCCCCGCCTCGCACTTCGAGGACATTAAGTGTTTTATGATGCTAATCACATAGGTGAACACAACCCATTTTCACCGTACTATTTGCCTTTCATGTTTCCTTCCCTCAGCCCGGAAAGCTCAGCCCACTTTGCTAACTCTATCGCAGTTGACACAAGGATAGGCTCCACCTATATTTTGACTAATGTCAAGAATCTTAGTCGTTGGGAACATAAACCTTTTCACTGCAAGGAGCATATCAATGGAGAGACAAACATCAGTCCGATTGGTCATGACCGTTCTGACCTTCGTGGCAGTCGCCTTTTTTTCGGCACAGTCAGTTCAGGCTGAGGAAAAGACCGCACCAGCCGCACCGTCATTGTATGACCGGCTTGGAGGCGTTTACAGCATCGCTACGGTAGTAGATGATTTTATCGAGCGCTTGCTCGTAAACGATATTTTGAATGCTAATCCCAAAATCAAAGAAGCTCGCGACCGAGTCCCAAAGGCCGGTTTGAAATTTCATGTCACGGCCTTGATCTGCCAGCTTTCCGGCGGTACACAGACGTATACCGGTCGGAACATGAAGGACACCCATGCCAACTTGAATATTAACGAGAAGGAATGGGATGCGATGGTAGCGGATTTTGTGGCCTGCCTAAATCACTTCAAAGTCCCTGAAAAAGAACAAGGGGAACTACTTGCCCTGGTCGGCCCTACAAAGACGGATATCGTCACTGCAAAATAGATTTGCATAAGCTGTACGAGGGCAGAATCCAATGTGGTTCTGCCCTTTTTTGTTGGACGTAATGAATCCTCCATGCACCCTCCTGGTGGGATACTCAAAAGCAATAGGGATTAGCCTGCGGACAATGAACGGCGCATCAGCATTGCCATCCACAATATCCCCCCAAGCACGAGGCAGATGCCAAAGCTAAGTTGGGTGTAGACCTCAAAGTTCACACTCGTTCTGATAGCAGAATCTTTCGGATCGGCGGGATTGTAATGGATAGACACCTTCGTGCTCTCAGGATATTTACTTAACAAATCCCGCGCATACTCCCATCGCTTCCGCTTGCCGCCAAATCCCGGAGCACCCATGCTGGTTGTGTCGAGGTATTCTTTGCCACTGACGGCGAAGCGGTACACAATAAGCGGCATGTTTGACTGTGCATTGTCTACCCACGAATAAGTAACCGTCCCGTCGGCGGTCGGCCATTCATGAATCTGCGATTGCTCTTTTAAGTGGCCAAAAGACTCAGCAGAAAGCCATAGCCCGATCAGCAAAATCACGATAGAGGTTGTCCATTTCAAAGTGTGGGGCTTCATAAGTTAACCTTCAATAAGGTCGCTTCCACGACGGTCGGAGTCCAGCTCTAACTTAAACCGGGTGTTCATCGCAAAGGGGCGGCGTACCCAATACCAAGACGTCAAGACCGCAGGGTTTTAACCTACCCCTCATCCCGTTGGCAAATAAAGACTAAGGCACTGCTCTTTCCTCGGTTTTTTTTCATTCCACCTGCATTTCGTCAAGGCAAATTCCCAGCTCCTGCGTATATTATTTGCGGAGGTGATACTATATGACCTCAATAGAGAGCATACTTGATCGGCAGTTTCGCCGATGGGAAAATGAAATCAAAGAACGGCGGGAATCTGCCGACCGTGCCACTCCCCCTGCGAAGATTATCACCATCAGCCGCGAGAAAGGAAGTCGCGGATCTTTTCTCGGGCAGATCGTTGCGGGCAAACTTCGGTTTCAACTTCTTCACCGCGACATAATCGATGCCGTCTGTGCATCCTCCGGCTACTACCGTCGACTCATTGAATCACTTGACGATCATGTCCGAAGCGATCTTTCCGTAGCCGTTGAATCGATGATCGCCGGGCAGTCGGTGGATTATTCCGACTATATCGAGCACTTGCATCGAGTGATGTTGTCGATGTCAGAGCTGGGCGGGGTGGTTGTCATCGGTCGTGGTGGCAATTTCATTCTTGGTCCCAACCGTGGATTTCATTTGCGGGTGGTTGCCCCCATTGACAATCGAATCGAGAACCTTTGCGCCTACCGCCATATGTCGCGCACTGAAGCTGAGAAGCAGGTGCATCGCTACGACGACGAGCGTCGTCATTTCGCGAAACATGTCTTTGGGCGTAATATCGACGACCCGCACTTTTACGATTTGGTAGTCAATACCGCCCTGACTGATATCGATACCCTCGCGAATCTGGTGATGCAGGCCTACAATGCGAAAGTGTCGGTGCTGTCGACACACCACGCGCTGGCGCATCAATAAACGAAAAGAGCGCGGCTGTGCGCCCGCGCTCTTTGGTGCG
Organism: Candidatus Zixiibacteriota bacterium; assembly: GCA_038067995.1. GTDB lineage: Bacteria > Zixibacteria > MSB-5A5 > GN15 > FEB-12 > JBBTMW01. Next base: position 5,633 of record JBBTMW010000008.1, on the reverse strand, counting down.
GAGGTGAACGACAGGAACATTCACCTCTGAGTGGCTTGTATTATCAGCTAACTTTGAACCGTGCCACCATCTGCTGAAGCCCATCGGCCTGGCGATTCAGTTCTTCCGCCGCCGCCGCTGATTGCTCGGCACCTTTAGCGGTTTCTTGGGTAACGGTCGTGATCTGCTCGATACTCTTGCTGATCTGCTCGGCCGCCGCTGACTGTTGTTCTGCCGCCGCCGCGATCTGCTGAATCATCTCAAGAACGCGTCCCGACATGGTCACGATCTCGTTCAGGCTTGCGCCAGCCTTGTCGGTCAGTTCGCGACCTCGGTCAACCTGCTGAATGCCGGCTTCCATCGAATGAACGGCCTCATCCGTTTCATTCTGAATACCTTTTATCATCTGGGTGATTTCGCCAGTCGCTTTACCAGTGCGCTCTGCCAGTTTGCGAACTTCATCAGCCACGACTGCAAAGCCTCTTCCCTGCTCCCCGGCACGAGCCGCTTCGATGGCGGCATTGAGGGCGAGAAGATTGGTCTGGTCGGCGATGTCATCGATGACGCCGATAATCTCACCGATCTGGTCGGCCGATTTGGCGAGCTTTGCGATAGATTCCGCCGACTCGCGGACAACGCCGGCTATCTTCTGCATGCCATTGATGGATTCAGATACAATCTGGCCGCCATTGGTGGCTTGGGCTGAGGCGGATTTGGATGTATCGGAGGCGTCACCCGCATTCTTGGATGACTCGACGATTGTTGCCGTCATCTCCTGCACCGCCGCCGCTACTTGCGACACTTGTTGAGATTGATTTGTTGCACCGCGCGACATCTGCTCTGCAGAGGAGGCGATCTCGGTTGCGGCAGAAACCAATTCGCGGGAGTTGTCGGCGAGCTGGCGCACTACGCCGGACAGGTTGGTTGTCGTGGTCTTAAGTGAATTGCCCAACCGATCCTTCAATTCCAATGTTGATTCGATTGCCTTTACTAACATCCCGATCTCGTCTGTTGAGTCGACATTAATGTTCTCCGCCTTGGTCGTTCGCACCTCGCGAGTGAGGTCGTTGTTGGCTACGGCCGCCAAAACCGTTTCAAACTCAACGAATTCTTTATTCATATGCTCTGTGGCTTTGACCACTCTTTCAATCGGCCTGGCGATACCGCGTGCGATGAGGTAAGCCAGCAAAATACTTAGGCAAAATGAAATAATTGCCAAAGTGATTCCGATCGAATTGGCTCGGTCGGTCATCGACTCAACCTGCTCCAGTTCGTTCAAGAATACTAATTCAGTCTCTTTATGATACGCCTGAACCTTTTCCTGAATGTCCGTCGAAGCGGCATCAAAGCCTGACATGAGCTTGTTGCCAAGCTTGGGCCCTTCTTTGATGTAGGCGTTAGCCAATTCCATTCCAGCATCAAAGTAGGTATCGAAAGATGCTTCTATCGACTTGAGCTGATTATTGTGTTCAGGATCGAGGCTATAGAGCTTCTGGAGATTGTCTCTGAACCCTTTCGCGGATTCTTCCGCAAGCTTGAGTCCGTCGTCCAATCCGTCGAGTCCCCGGGTGGCTGAAATATCGCTACAATACTGCTGAACCTGAATTGTCGACTTGACCAACTCGTTCGCGCCATCCAACATCGGATACACAACTTCTTGAGTATGGTGCGCCGACGATTTGATGTCGTTGTAATTAAAGAAATTGAATCCTGCTAAAATCATCGTGAGGACAATCACGATGCCGAATCCAATATAGAGTTTCTTTGCGATTTTGATGTCTTTCCAGCTCATGGTGAACCCCTCCGTGAAGTTATTTGTCTGTTCAATCCCTGTTATTTTCTATCTTTTGGCCATGTTCTTTTGTTGTGACAAAGCCCATAGTTCCCACCATTCCTTATCGGCTTGACCGCCAACGTTGATGACTACTTACTCCACTACTACAGTGCTCTTCTTTCACAATGCCGCAGTTTTTGTGAGAACTGTACAAATTTAGCGCAATCCAACTGAAGCCATTCATGTTTATGGGGCATAAGACGTTAAACGAAGAAGATAAGTCTTGTTTTGAAAGAACCCACCGTATCGTTGGGCTACAAGAAGAGAGGAGATGGTGGATTCGTGTGGGCGGCAGACGTCTCGTCAGCCACATATTCGTGTGGACTGACCTGCCCCACAGAAGACTAAGGAATCAAAGATGTCGGGTTTCTCGTTCCCCGCTACCGAGGGAACTCGGAACCGCGACCTACGAGGCCAAAGATGTAAAAAGCACAGGGGTTCTAACCCACCCAAGAAAGAACTATATCCGCCACTTCTTGCGGAAGCCTTCAACGGCGCTCGACGCGCCCAAATAGTCCGCAATGGCCAACGCAAAAGGCATAGCCGCCCCCGGCCCCATAGCGGTAATGATGTTACCATCCATTGTCACATTCTCCCCTGTTACGATTGCTCCGGATTCGGCCAACTTATCATCGAAGGATGGATCTCCCGATGAACGTTTCCCTTTCAGTATTCCTGCCGCCTCACCAAGAACATGAGATGGCGCGGCGCAAATTGCGGCGACCAGCTTTCCGGCGCGATAATGTTCGCGTGCCAATCTCACGACACGCTCATCACCGGCGAGGGCTTGGGCGTTTTTTCGTCCGCCGGGAAAAACGATGGCATCGTAGAGGCCATGGGCATTGTCTATGGTAGTTGTGGGAACAAGTGTAAGGCCATAGGCCGCACGAACGGGTCCCGGAGCAAGCGAGGCGACGGTTACCTCGAATCCACAGCGCGTGAGAACATCAATGGGAGCAACCGCCTCGATATCCTCGAATCCCTCCGCCAAACAAATAAGAACTCGTCGTGCCATATAGTGCCTGCCTTCAATGAGAGCATTATTTCGCGGAGACATTTAAATAACGGAGGCGTTCTTTTCTGAATTCAATGATATTTTTCTACGTAGTCAACCATGCTATTCATTACATCCCCTGGCAACAGCCAGACCGCATCGGGCGCCTTGGGAGCCATGACCTCATAATAGAGAAAACCAGCGATATCGCCCGCTTCAATGATACTCGTAATTGGTGTTATTGCATCTATGAGTGGCAGTGCGGAAACAAGGGCCTCTTTCTCCTCCAAGCTATTAAAAAGATGCGAAGTATCTGCTTGTGGATCCATTCTCTCTGCATAACGGGGCTCGTATTTCCAAATTGCCTTCACTAGTGCATACCCGATCCATGGCGAACAAACGCGAATAGTTATTGTATTGTCCTTACGGCTAAGCGAATATGTTGGTATGTAGTCCCATTCTCTCCAATTTCTATGAACTGCCTCTCTGTACCATTTCAGGCTCTCCAGTATACCCGTGTGGTTTCTATTTAGAACATGGGCTACAGTCAATTCCCTGATGGCTCTAGCTGAGTCGCCAACCATCCACAGAGCATCTCCGAGAAACCAATGGGCCTGATAGTCGATTGCGTTCCTGCTGGTTTCTTCCTCGAAATAGCGGATTGCACTATCGTACTGAGCCAATGCGTAGTGTGTGTTGCCTATCAGCGTCAGACACTGGCTATAACTCGGTTCTAACTGATACACATAGTGATATAGAACGAGCGCGTCTACATATTTTTTGTCCGCATAGCACCTTTCAGCTCGCTCAAACACGCGATAAGCGGAATCTTTCAAAGTGTACTTAACCAATGTCCATCCAGCACTAGTCGTATCGACGCGTACGACGTCGGTCATCACGGGTCCACGCATACTGTCCCGAAGTGCGACACACTCAGAATCCGACAACGGGTAAATATTGAAAGTGAGAGACGATTCATCGGCTATTCCGAAAATTTCCGCGCCCGTATGTAAATGACCGTCAATCTGAATTGTGTCAGGATTGTTTTTGTCATTTGCCAAGGCGAGTGAAGCTGCGAATACCACAAAGACAACCGGAATTAACGAAAACACTCTCATTATCAATTCACGCGATGAGAGTGCTATTGCCTTTCCATAGCCGGTTATCATCCGCCTACTTCGCCGCCTTCTTCGCCGGCAGTCTTTTCACCATCTTTTGATAACGGTCTTTGCCGAGGCTCAGTTCTGGCGGAAGGGTCATCGCCGATATCTCAGTCTTGGCATTCTTGATTCGTTCCTGAGTTTCAGGATGGGAGGACATCATTTTTTCGAATACGTTGGCCTCTCCCCTGTCACCCAGTCCGGCCAGGACGTTGAACATCGCCACCGCCCCTTGGGGGTCGTAACCAGCTTTGACCATGTATTGAATGCCAAAATTATCAGCCTCTCGCTCGGCTTCGCGACTGTATGACGAAAAGCAAAGATTCAGTCCAACCGCAATAGCGGCCTGCAGGGCCTTGGAGCTTTCCTTGCTACCACCAAATGCGAGTTCATAGGCCAGAGCCGCCCCAAGGCTCGTCTGGACGCGTTTGACGCCATGCCTTGCCACGACGTGTGATATCTCGTGCGCCATAACCGCCGCCATCTCGGCCTCGCTCGACATCTCTCTAAGCAGTCCGGTATAGAAATAGACGTAACCTCCCGGAGCCGCGAAGGCATTGGCGACATCGCTTTCGATAACGGTAAAGTGATATTCGATATCCTTACGATCAGAGACCGCCACAATTTTCTGTCCCACTTCGGCGAGATAGGCCTGCCATTCCGGATCGGGAAGCGTCGTTTCCGATTTCTTGAGCTCATCAGCCATCCCCTGACCGAGTGCGACCTCCTGCGAGGTAGGAATGAAAATGAATGACTTCTTCCCCCCGGGACCGGTAGTGGCGCAGGAGAGAATCAACGCCACCAATGTCATTATGGCAAAGAGATACGAGTGAGCGAATCGCGAACTGGAAGGGATGCTTTGTCTATCCATGACAGATTCCTCTTAGATTTTCATTTTGTCAGCAATATCGCCGATGATTGGCAGACGAAATCGTCGTCCCTGAAGAGTCGAGTAGATGGCGGTCGCCGACAAAATAGCCGCCAGTATAAGAATTCCCTTGAACACGAAACGCGACACCCAGTCGACTAGAAAGAGCACAGCCACAATTTCGATGATAAACAGAATGACTCCCTGGCGGGCGTGAAACCGAATCTCCTTGTTGTCGCGCATGTTAAGAAGAGGCACAAAACAGAGCAATGGCACATAGCACATTACTGAGGCCAGACGCACATCCTCGACGCCGCTGGAACTGCCGGTGTCGGGGAATTCGTCGGAGATCGTATCTCGCTCCGGACGGCGTTCATCCCCTTCATTTTGGTGGTTTGCGATGTGGTCATGTTTGAAGAATGAATCTGTCATATGTGCCTCTCACATTGTCAAAAAGGCCAGAACATTTCACGGGTGGTCTCAGGAATAGCGAATGTAAGTTCGTCGTTTTCCGGCCACGATTCAACATGTTTATTGCCTTCATACACTTCAACAGCAAGGGCTATGGTCCCGGCTCCGTTCGTTACGATTGCCTGTCGGCGAATGGAAACTTCGCCGATTTCATCGACCGCAGAACTCATGTTCGCGTCTGACTGCCTGTACCCTTTGACGAGGGGAAGACTAATCACGGCGGTTTCGTCCCCTTTCATGGTTATCACGCACTTTGGGTTGTCGAATGACTCAAACTTCTCGGCATCGGTAAAGTCCAATCGTATATGAACGAACTCGGTGTCATAG
>JBBTMW010000007.1:0-5488 GCA_038067995.1 Candidatus Zixiibacteriota bacterium | reverse complement strand
CGGAGGCCGTGTCACAAAAAAGCGGGTTCTCTGCTGTGTTGCCGTTGATTCCTGAGTCCGTGGGTATACTCGCCCAATTACCGCCAGTATTTCCATAAATATTTGAACAAGTTACGATTTTGCCCAGTTGATATCCTTCTCCCGTCAATGTCGTTATGCCTCTATTGCATGAGACAATTGAATGGGAGAGAGAGAGGTTGCTTGTGTGATAAATTGCTGAGGCATTGGCACGCGAATAATTGCCGACAAAGGTGCACTGGTCGATTGTGACGGGGCCTCCTGCATAGATTCCGCCTCCGCGATAGGCAGTATTTTTATCAAACACGCATCGAACAAATGTTGCAGGCCGATTGCTAATGTACACTGCGCCACCATATCCGAATGCGGAGTCCGCTGAAAAGACACAATCGATAAACATGATAGAATCAGCATATTCTGCCCACACCGCTCCCCCATCGCGGGCATGATTATTTTCAAACCAGCAATTCCTAAAGGTTGGATGCGAAGCAAATATGTGAACAGCTGCTCCATAGCTATTGTTGCAGTTTCTGGCGGTGAAACCCTCGATCAACGTGCTTCGATTCTCGCCATTTCGTATGTAGAATGCTGTCCCTGCCCCCTGCAAATCGATAATTGTCGCCTCTGGTCCGTTGACTGATTTTACTACCAGATGCTTCCCAAGCAAATCAATGTCTCGATTCTCATACCCCTTGTATATTCCATCAGAAACGAGAACTGTGTCATAAGAATTAGCGAAATTAATGGCAGATTGAATAGTGGTTCGGTCTGCAGGGACACGAATCGTCTTTGCACTGGTGGTATCGTATGATAGGCCCATCAACCAAACGGCGAGGACTATTAGTGTTCTACACTTCAATTTCACATTCAGCTTTCCCTGAGTATCCATAAAGGCAAGTTCTGAGCTTGCCAGTACTTTGACTGGCTTCTACCCCCTCTGGCGCCACCAAAATCGTATCGCTATTAACAACGGAATTGCTCGCACTCTGAATTGTTGAATATGTTGAAAGAGCGCTTAGAGAAGCGGTGTTAGCGTTGAACGAGGCGCAGAAAAGCACCCCTGTAATTAAGAGCACCTTACCCATCGTCATCAAATCTCCCACAATCTGAACTACTTTCACAAGCTACAGAATTGAGATGATTTGTCAATAAGTTTGGTAAAGAGGTTTGGCTTTAGTCAAGGAAATGGGGCTGGGTCCAAGCGCTCTTCTAGTCTGTACTACTCCCGTATAGTATCTTTAGTTTTGTGGGTTGCGATCGTCACATGACGATCTATGGGTGCAGAGCTTAGAGGCGCTGGCAAGTTCAACTTAGAGAGGGAAAGGAAGTGCCTCAGAGCACGACAGTCCGCTCGAAATATTACACAACATTAGACACAAATTTGGCACAAATTCGTGATCATAAATTCGAGAATTTCAATCCTATTGACTGATAATGGATTAGAAGGGTGCAAAAAGTCAATGCTGGGAGACAGGGAGACGAGCAGTCGATATTTTGTAAGCGCTGTAATACTAACAGGTTACCTCCTAACCGATTGTCGCAACTAGTGATCTACTTTTGAAGTGTTTCAAGTTCTTTGAAACTGTTTTGATTAATCTTGAATGAAACTTGGCACAAGTTTGGCACGAATCGGCTGAAATTGTGAGGATTCAGTGGCGCGTTCCCAATCCATGCATGGCCGAATAAAAGAGAATTCGTGGCTTATTCAGTGAAAATCTTCATTCATCATGCGAACCTAAAGAACGGCATGTTGGGTGCAGGATAAGTGCGATGATATACATAATCAAAGAGCTACAAGATTCCTGATACTTTTTTGATAACCAAAACTTAGTAATCGTAGTGATAATCGCCCCCCCCGACTCGCCATGTGGGGGGCAAGGACTTACGGGTCAGTGTGACCAAATTGTGTCGCTTGTTTATAGGGCTATCATCATGGAAGCACAGTCCTTTTCTCAGCAACAATCGTATACCCCATGGCTCGGTAGCCGCGCTGGCGCTTGTCCCACATTCGGGCTAATTGAGAGTTGTTGTGCTCAACGTAATCGTAGATGCGTACATCCTTCTTGTCTGTATGTACGCGGTGCAGTCGGCCCGCATATTGCTGAAGCGTTCCTTTCCAGGAAATCGGCATGGCCAGCACCAGCGTATCGAGGGGTGGGTAATCGAAACCTTCGCCGATCAAGCGGCCCGTAGCGAGTATAACCCGTGGAACAGAATCGTCCAGCCCAGCAAGCTCTGCAAAGATCACAGTGCGTTGTTTCTTGGACAAGCGGCCGTGCAGAACAAAACAGTGCTCGATTGAATCGCCCAAGGCATCACGTAGCCGATCCAAATGTTCAGTACGTTCTGTCAGCACAATAATCTTGCGGCCCTCACCATAGGCGTCAGAAATATCCTTCGCAATCCGCGTGCTGCGGCAAGCATCGTTGGCGAGGATACGGAACACATCTTGAATTCTGGCTTCCGATGGAATCTCAGGCGCACTCAGATTCTGCGGCCATACTTCCAATTGTGCGGGGGCTCCTTCCATTTGCTCGACGCGATGTCGGATCGGACCGCACTGCATGAGAATTATCGGGTGGTGGCCATCGCGGCGGATTGGCGTAGCGGTTAGGCCAGTCACGTACTTGGCTTTCACTTGCTTTAGAATCGCCTCGAAGGAGAAAGCCGACAGATGATGACATTCATCAACAATAACTTGGCCGTAATGGTCAAGAAGTTCCGCAAGATTCTCTTGGCGAGAGAGCGACTGCATGACGGCGATATCGATCTTACCTGAGGGCTCCTTCTTGCCTCCACCAATGACGCCCAGAGTTCCCTTTGGCAGATCAAGGAAAGTCATCAACCGCTCTTGCCACTGACGGAGCAGTTCGGTACGATGCACCAAAATCAGGGTGCTCACTTTGCGTCGGGCTATCAGCGCGACGGCAGTAACAGTCTTCCCGAATGCGGCCGGAGCACACAACACACCCAAATCCCATTTGAGTATTGCCTTCACGGCCTTTTCCTGATCAGCACGTAGTACTCCTGTGAATTTGGCAGTAACTTCAGAGCCAGTTACTCGCTCGTCTCGGATTTCAGCCTGGATGTTGTTCTGTGCCAATAAATCCTGTACCACCTGCAGACAGCCCCGAGGCAGGCCAATGTGATGCGGAAAATTTTCGGCGCAACCAATAATGCGCGGTGTGTTCCAGACTGGCAAACGCATGGACTGAGCCTTATAGAACTCCGGATTCTGGAAGGCGGCCAGTCGGATCAGTCGATTGGCCAGCGGTTGGGGCAGGACCTCCTTGGCGATAAATATCTGGTTAGCGAGCACAAGAGTTAGAGACTCCGGCAGAGGTTCGGGTATCCGGACGCAAGATGGTGCTGGGCGTTTCCACGGCTCGGTATTGTCCGCCACAGAGGCTATATCTATTGCAAGTCCGCCACCAGTCGCCCTGAGAATTGATCTCTCTAGTTCAAACCGTGACATGACATTCAACGACGCCAGATGCGCCCACTGATCCGTATGCGGTTCGAAGTCCTCGTTCACAAACACGCTACAGCCATTTTCGCGGGGTATCTTCTGTAAGGGGAGTGCGATCAGATTGCCAAATCCACCTTTGGGCAGGGTATCTTGGTTGGGGAAAAACCGATCGTAACTGGCAAGGGATAGGAGTCGGATGCGGGCACAGGCGTGGCTAATTAGAGCCTCGCCAAGTTGCCTCGCTTCCCGAGCGGAAACTGCTTCTGCAAAGAATATCCAGACATGCGCCCCTTTGCCCGAACGGGAGATCTCAAGAGTAGCGGGAACCTCCAGTTCCTGGCACGAGCGTAAAAAGGCTAAGGAATCCTCCTTCCAACTGGCCCCATCGAAATCTGTTGCCAAGAAAAAGCAGGTATCATCAGGCAGTAGCGGATAGACACCAATCGTGCGTTGACCTGAGAGATGATCATAAATGACCTGATCGGTGACAGGCAACAGCAGGCGTTGGTTGCAGTCGCTACACTTGATCCTTGGCTTCTTGCAGACTCCGGGTAGCCATTCGTTGCTGCATGCGGGAGAGTAGCCCGATTTGCCCTTGGTTGACTCCCACCGCACTGGGTAAACGTCGGTCCGGCCATGAAATAGGCGGCGAAAGAGAGCAATTTTCTCGGACCGCGTGAATTGCCGACGCGGGGTTTCTATAGCCGACAGCTGTGAACCTTGACGCTGGGCTTCCGTGAATTTTTTAATCTCCCAATTGACACCATTCGCTGACAGCAACAGCTTGAGACGGTCGTTTTCTCGACGCAGGTGCTCCAGTTCTTCCAAGAACTCATCACGAATTGGTACGTTCTTCGCCAAAACGAGACTCCGTTAACGGCATATCTCAATTGTCATCGAGGCATTGCTCCAGAAACGCACGGCGCTTGGTCACGGAGCTGAGCATTTTGCAGCAGATCAAAGCGGCTCCGTCCCCTGGCTCAGCAAGCTGATGTACTGGGTGTACCCATAAAGCTGCGAACGCCCCTTCTTGGGCAGAACTGACACTATTCCAAGTTCTTCCAGCTTGGTCAACGACATTTTTGCGGTAGGAAATGATAGTCCAGTCTTCCTAGCCAGGTTCGTGATAGATATTATCGGCGATTGCTGTAGGATGTGATGAACCCTTAGCACCGAACCGGTACCTTTGCCCAGCGGTTGAATCTTTTTTCGATCTTCTTCGAATTGCCGTACAAGCATCTTGGCAGTCTGGACAGCTTGCTCCGCGGTCTCTCTAACTCCCGAAAGAAAGAATTTAAGCCAACTCTCCCAATCGCCATTGTCTCTGATATTTTGTAGATGATTGTAATAGTCGTCACGGTGCGATTTAAAGTAAAGGCTGAGATACAGCAAGGGTTCACTCAGAGCCCCTTCCGCACACAACAAGAGTGTAATCAGTAATCGGCCTAAACGTCCATTGCCGTCCAGAAAGGGATGGATCGTCTCGAACTGCACATGGCTTAACGCGGCTTTGAGCAAGACCGGGGTTTTGGCCGGATCGTTATGTAGAAATTTTTCAAGGGCGCCCATGCAATCATTTATTCTGTCCGGAGGCGGTGGTACAAATCGTGCGTTCCCAGGGCGAGAACCTCCGATCCAGTTTTGTGATCTTCGAAACTCTCCGGGATCCTTTTCGCTCCCTCTGCCTTTGCTCAGAAGAACACCATGAATCTCTTTGATCATTCGAAGCGAAATCGGAAACCCATCTCGAAGCCGGCTCATTCCGTGTGTGAGTGCCGCGACATAGTTAGAGACCTCCTGAACATCATCAAGAGGCACGCCCGGAGAGGACTCGCTTTCAAACAGTAGCAAATCCGAAAGGGACGATTGCGTGCCTTCGATCTGAGATGAAAGCACCGCTTCTTTTCGAATGTAGGTATAAAGCAGGAGCTGCGGGTTTGGCAGGTGCGTCGTAATGGAGTCGAGTCGCCCCAGGGCCCGGCCGGCTTTTTCAGTCAACGC
>JBBTMW010000006.1:0-12209 GCA_038067995.1 Candidatus Zixiibacteriota bacterium | reverse complement strand
GGGGACTGTTGAAAAACCCTTCGATTTTCGCTACACCTAGAAACAAGTCACTCCAGCGAAAGCTGGAGCCCATCTTAACTCTTTGAAAGACAAGACTGGATGCCAGCCTTCGCTGGCATGACAAATCAAAGAAACACACATGCGCCACTTTTTCAACAAGCCCCAAGCTGTGGGCGACCCGCTTTTGAGCAGTTGACCTAAAACAATGAAACCTTTACCCAGACTGTCGATATTGATATATATGCACGGGATGACAGTACACAATTCGCGGGCGCCCGGCCGTTTAGGCGGGATTGACGGGAACCCACCTGAAAGGTGGGCCACCCAACTCTCGCTACATTGGTGAGGGCGTCGCACTATGCCGCACTCTCTTGACGCAATATTTCGCCCCCACTCGGTAGCCATTATCGGAGCTTCGACGCGCAAGGGAACAATAGGCCGCGAAACTCTGCACAATCTTCTATTGGCAGAATTCAACGGCAAAGTCTTTCCGGTCAACCCCAAAGCTACCGTCATTCATTCCATCAAGGCCTATTCGACGATTCTCGATGTCCCCGATGCCGTCGATCTCGCCGTCGTCATTGTTCCGAAAGAACAGGTTGTCGATGTGGCGACACGTTGCGGAATGAAAGGTGTGAAAGGGCTTGTAGTAATCAGCGCCGGTTTTTCTGAAACCGGCCCGGCTGGGAAGAAACTTGAAGATGAGCTCCTGCAAGTTGTCCGCAAATACCAGATGCGGATGATCGGCCCGAACTGTTTCGGCGTCGTTAACACCGATCCCGAAATAAATCTCAATGCCACCTTCGGCAAAGTCTACCCCAAACTCGGACGCGTCGGATTCATCACTCAGTCGGGAGCGATGGGAGAGGCAATCATGATGCACGCCAAAGAACTGGGCATCGGCTTTTCCGTCGTGGCCTCAATCGGCAACAAAGCCGACGTTTCCGCGAACGACTGCCTCGAATATTTCAACGACGATCCCCGCACTGATATCGTCCTGATGTACATGGAGAATTTCGGCAATCCCCGCCGGTTCACGGCTATTGCCCGCGAAATGACCCGCAAGAAGCCGATTGTAGTGGTCAAATCGGGACGCACCAAACTGGGAGCCAAGGCGGCCTCATCCCACACCGGTTCTCTGGCCGGGTTGGATGTCGGCGTCGACGCCCTCTTCGAGCAGACCGGTGTCATGCGAGTCGACACCGTCGAGGAGCTTTTTGATGTCGCCAAAGCCATGTCGACCCAGCCGATTCCGAAGGGGAAACGCGTGGTGGTAGTCACCAATGCCGGAGGCCCGGGCATTCTGGCGACTGATGCCCTTATCAACAACGGTCTCGAAATGCCGCCAATCTCTGCCGCGACGATAGCCCATCTGCGCAAGCATATCTCCAAGGATGCATCGTTCTCGAATCCGATGGACATGGTAGCCGGGGCCGGGCCGAGGGAGTTCAAACTTGCTCTGGAAACAGTCAAGAATGATCCGCACTACGATACCATTCTCCCGATTTTTGTCCCGCCTGTGACTGTCAACCAGCTTGAGGTCGCCCAAAATATCGTCGAGGCTCTATCAGGAACCGCCAAAACGGTTCTTGCCTGTTTCATGGGGGCGGGAAGAGGGTCAGAAGGAATCGAGCATCTCAAAGCGAATAATATACCAGTCTATATCTATCCTGAATCGGTGGCCCGGACATTGGCGACTATCTGCCGTTATAGGGAGAGAGTCAGCGCCCCAAGAGGAAAACGGCACACTTACAAAATTGATGGCGGCGCCATTGATTCGGTCATCCGGTCTGCCAGAGACGCCGGACACGATGCGATTGTCGGTTCCGAAGCGATGCAGATTCTGGAGGCCTGCGGGATTCGCTCAGCTCAATATCACTATGCCTCCACCGCCAAAGAGGCGGTTGCGGTCGCAGACACCATCGGCTACCCGGTAGTAATGAAAATCAACACTCCGGTCATTCTCCACAAAACCGAAGTCGGCGGAGTCATCGTTGATCTCCGCACCGACCAGGAAGTGCAGAAAGCGTTCGCTGATCTGGGCAAACGGGCCGGACAGGGAAAAACGCCCAAGGGGTTTAGTGTCGCTCTTCAGCAGATGATTTCCGGGGGGATAGAAACGGTAATCGGGATGACATCCGACGCCTCATTCGGGCCGATTTTGATGTTCGGTCTCGGCGGCATCTATGTTGAGGTAATGAAAGATGTCTCATTCCGCGTGAATCCCCTCACCGATAGTGATGCCCGCGAGATGATTTCGTCGCTCCATTCCTACAAGCTACTTACTGGCTATCGTGGAGCGCCAGCGGTCAATTTGGTGGCCATAGAAGAGACCCTGCTTCGTCTATCTCAACTCGTCGGAGAATTCGATTCCTTTTCCGAAATAGACATTAATCCCTTCATTGTGTCGCCAAATGCCGAAAAATGCCTGGCTGTCGACGCCCGTTTCATTCTCAGGCGTTCATAACAGGCACAAAAGGCTTGGATTTATTCCTTACTGATTTGTATCTTCTCCATCGAAATACAACGGCGAATTACGCCGGAGAGTTGCCTTGTTCGTTGTTGCTCATGAGCGACAGCGGCGGGCTAAACGTGGTCTCTGTGGAGGCGTTATGCGATTAGAACTGAAACGAATCGATATCTGGTCGGCGATCAAAATCTCTTTTTGCGTGAACATCATTCTCGGTTTTATCGTCGGTATTTTTTATGCGATGTTTTTGGGGCTATTCGCCGGATTTCTTTCAGCCTTGCCTGGCTCTGATGAAATAGAAGGAATTCAAATGTCCTTTGGGATTCTCATTCTGGTCATGCCATTCATGTTCGCGTTTTTTATCGGTATCATCTATACGGTGGCGACTGCGCTCTGTGTTGCCCTCTACAACTTTCTGTCGAAGTTCACCGGCGGCGTGGAGTTTTCCTTTCAGCAAATTGCGGAGATGCAACCGCAACCCCCGCCGTCACCATACGGAAATTACTACGCCCAGCCGCCATCCTATGGCCCGCCGCCAATTTCACCGTATGCCCCTCCGCCACAACATCCGGAGCCGCCGAGAGGGGATAAGGGCGCCGACCTTTAATCTGGTCGAAGCCTCGCATACATGACGACTACCCCCGTTCGAGTCCGCATCGCTCCATCGCCGACCGGCTATCTGCATGTCGGCACCGCCCGCACCGCCGTTTTCAACTGGCTTTTTGCCCGTCACAGCGGTGGTAAGTTTCTCGTTCGCATCGAAGACACCGACGCCGAACGATCCAAACCTGAGCTTATCGAGCCGATACTTTCGGCCCTCACCTGGCTCGGTCTCGACTGGGATGAGGAGATACTCTATCAATCCAGGAGGATGCACCTGTACGCTGAATCGGCAAAGAAGATTCTCGATACACCCTACGGCTATCGCTGTTTCTGTTCGACCCAGCAACTCGACGAAGACCGCAAACTGGCTCAGGCCGAAAAACGCGCCCCCAAATACAATCGCCGCTGTCTGGCTCTTTCCCCTGATGAAGTAAAGCGGCGGGTCGATGCCGGTGAAAAGTTTGTCATCAGGCTACGCGTTCCCGATGGAGACATAACTTTCGATGACATGGTTGCTGGAGCAATTACAGTTAAGAGCGCTGATATTGAAGATCTTGTGTTGGCTCGTGCCGATGGCTCCGCGACCTACAATCTCGCCGTCGTTGTTGATGATCATACCATGGGGGTGACTCACATCATGCGCGGCAATGATCACATCACTAATACATTTAAGCAGATATATCTCTATCGCGCTCTCGGGTGGGACTTGCCGAAATTCGGCCATGTCCCGCTCATTCTCCGTCCCGATAAGAAAAAGGTCTCGAAGAGACTCGGCGACAAGGATGTCAATCAGTACGAAATCGAAGGAATTCTTCCCGAAGCGATGCTCAATTATCTCTGCCTGCTGGGGTGGTCATCGAAGACTGATCAGGAGATTTTTCTCCGTGAGGAGCTTGTCAAGTTATTCACAACCGAGAATCTGAATGCTTCCAACGCCGTTTTTGATGAAGAGAAGCTGATTTCTTTCAATAAGTCGCACATTATGCGAAAACCAGACGGCGAACTCGCCGATCTTGTCGCCCCGTATTTTGTCTCCGCCGGCATCGTAAGCCAGGAAGAATTGACGAAAAGCCGGGACTATTTTGTTCGCGTTGTTTCCGCTCTTAAGGAGCGAGTGAGGCGGCTTTCGGATTTCGTGAGGCTCGGTGTCTACTTTTATCAGTTCAATGGCACATACGACGCTGAAGCCGAGAAGAAGCAATTCACCCCCGACAAGGCCGAGCTTTTGCGACTACTTGCCGATCGCTATGAGCAGTTGCCAGTATTCACCAAAGAGGCGGCCGAGCGCTGTCTGAACGCGTTGGCGGAGGAGAGAGGACTTAGCAAGGGGGCGCTCATCCATCCGGCTCGGCTTGCCGCCTCAGGAATGTCGGTCGGGCCCGGCCTGTACGATATGCTTGACATTTTGACCCTTCCCGTAGTAGTCTCCCGTTTGAGATCGGCCGCCGATTATATAGACGGTCGTAGAGTGTAAGTGAGATAATAAGTAACCTCGGGGATTTGCTATCCTCGGACATTTTGTGGAGGTAAATATCCATGCAGTGGGTTTGTGGCATTTGTGGATTTGTTCACGACGAAGAGGAGCCACCGGATGGTTGTCCCGTCTGCGGCGCTCCGGCCAGCAAGTTCTCCGAATATCTCGGCGAGGAAGAAGGAGAATCGAAGGAAATTGACGACGACGAGGACAGCTTCAGCAAGGACCTCTACGGCGACAATTACGACGACAAATGAGCGGTCATTCGCATCCTCCTTCAACCCGCCACCGACAGGCCGACGGTCTCAAAATCGGCGATGAGGCTCCGGATTTCACTCTTCCCACGCACAACGAGGGGGAGCTTAACCTGCAATGGTATCGCAGTCGCAAACCAGTCGTTATCGCTTTCTATCCAATGGACTGGACTCCGGCCTGCGCGACGCATATCCCCGGATATCAGGTTATCATCGATAAATTCGAGGAGTACAAGGTCCAACTCCTCTGCATTTCGGTCGATTCAATCCCTTGTCACATTGCCTGGGCGAAAACGTTTGGCGGATTTTCGTTCCCGCTGATGTCAGACTATTATCCGCACGGTAAGGTCTCGCAAAAGTATGGCGTGCTGAATCCAAAGGGATTTTCTGATCGGGTTATCTTTCTGATTGACACAAATGGCATTATCAGATTCATCGATTGGGTCGATCCGGCCGGTCTCCCTGATAATATCGAACTTTTCCGCCACATAATGGATCTCCCGCAGTCGGATTGACAGGGAACCCCGGCAGGTCTATCCTGTTGAATGAAGTAGTGTATCCGGTCAACCAAAAGGAAATAACCGTGCTCGAACCAGGAACGAACGCTCCGGCATTCAGTCTTTCAGCCTCCGACGGCCAGACGATCTCTCTCGCCTCATTGGCGGGGAAGAACGCCGTCATTGTCTTTTACCCAGTGAATAATACCCCTGGCTGAGACCGCCAGCTCGCCGGCCTGGAATCGGCACGGGCTCAGTTTGAGTCACACAATACGATAGTTATGGCAATCAATCCTGCAAAAGTTGAATCGCACGCAAAATACTGCACCTCGAAAGGGTTCGGATTTCCCATTCTGAGTGATCCCGACAAGTCGGCTGTGAAAGCCTTTGGTTGCATTAATGCTCTAACCGGAGGCGTTTCGCGTACTGTCTTTGCTCTTGATACCAAAGGCAAAATCATCTTTGCGGAGCGTGGTCAGGCCAGCTATGATGATGTACTAACGGCAATCAAGAGCGCCAAAGGCTGAACTGTGTATAGCGACAACAACATCTACGATATTACTTTTATAGGCGCCGGACCGGTTGCGCTCTATGGCATGTACTACGCCGGACTCCGCATGACGAAGTTCAAGACTATCGAAATGCTCGAAGATGTCGGCGGCGGACTGATGGCTCTCTATCCAGAAAAGTATATCTACGATGTCGGCGGCTTTCCCAAGATTCTCGCCAAAGACCTTGTCCACACCCTCAAAGACCAGGCGACCCACTACCCTCACACCTTTTGCCTTGGAGAAAAAGTCTGCACCATCCAGCGCGATGAGAACAATCATCTCAAGCTGACAACCGACAAAGGGGTGCACCTTTCCAAAAGCGTCGTCGTCTGCGCCGGAATGGGGGCCTATATCCCCAAACCTCTCGATGTTCCCAATGTGAAAGAACTCGAAGGGAAGGGCGTCTATTATTTTGTCAGACGTCTTGGCGACTTCAAAGATAAGAATATCCTCGTTGTCGGCGGCGGTGACAGCGCCTTCGATTATTCCATGATGCTCGAGCCGGGAGCGAAGTCAATCACGCACATTCATCGCAATGATTTCTTCTCCGCTCATGAAGCTTCGGTCACCAAGGTCAAACATTCCCGCGTGCGGCTCAAATATCCCTTTTGGGAGATAAAGCGACTCGAAGGGGAAGACTGGGTGCGCCGAGTGACCATCGTGCAAACACAGACCGGCGAAGAAGAGACATTCGACGTCGACGCCGTCGTGCTCAATATCGGCTTTCTCACCAATCTCGGTCCGATTGCCGACTGGGGACTGCATCTTGAGAAAAATGCCATCGTGGTCGACTCCCGCATGCGCACCAATGTCGAAGGGATTTATGCCGCCGGTGACATTGTCACCTACGACGGGAAACTGAAGCTGATCTCGGTGGGATTTGGCGAAGTTGCGATAGCGGTGAATAACGCCAAAAATTATGTCGATCCCAAAGCCCGCGTCAATCCCGGACACTCGACCGAAAAACATGAGGTTGTCAGCCGGAAGATGCATCAGGCGCAGTCACATCCGGAACAATCGGAGACCAA
Organism: Candidatus Zixiibacteriota bacterium; assembly: GCA_038067995.1. GTDB lineage: Bacteria > Zixibacteria > MSB-5A5 > GN15 > FEB-12 > JBBTMW01. Next base: position 5,332 of record JBBTMW010000006.1, on the reverse strand, counting down.
ATAATCCTATGTATTTTGCCCTGCCACAGGAATACCGCACCGCCACGAACGACGAGCTGAGAGAGCGCATTGTGGAGGCCAAAAATCGCCTCGGATCGCGGCTTTGCATCCTCTGCCATCACTACCAACGGCTCGAGCTTGTTCCCTTTGCCGATCATCTTGGCGATTCTTATGGCCTCTCAAAAATTGCGGCGGCTCAGAAAGAGGTCGAGTATATCGTCTTCTGCGGTGTTCACTTCATGGCCGAATCAGCGGATATTCTTACCGACGCAAACAAAAAGGTTTATCTGCCCAATCCTCTCGCTGGTTGTCCCATGGCCGATATGGCCGACATGGCCGATGTTCTCGAAGCATGGGAGCACCTTCAGGAGCTTGGCGGGGCAAAAACTATCATGCCTATTTCATACATGAATACCACTGCCGGTCTCAAGGCTTTTACCGGCAGAAATGGGGGAGTCATCTGCACGTCATCGAACGCCAGCGCGGCACTGAAGTATGGCCTTGACCGGCGCGAGAAAGTGTTCTTCTTCCCGGACGAAAATCTTGGCTGGAATACCGGCCTTGCCTATGGGTTGAAACCCGATGAGATGGCCATTTGGGATTTTTCAAAACGAGGGGGCGGACTCCCCGTCGAGAAGATCAAACATGCTCGCATCATTCTCTGGAAAGGGCACTGCCACGTCCATACCAACTTCACCGCAGAACACGTTCATCAGGTTCGCGCTCAATATCCCGGAATAAAAATCGTGGTGCATCCCGAATGCCGCCCCGATGTTGTGGCTCTTGCCGATGCCAACGGCTCCACCAGCTTCATCGTCGATTTCTGCAAAAAAGCACCAGCCGGAAGTATGATTGCTATTGGCACCGAGATCAATCTTATCAACCGGATGGCACACGACTATCCTGACAAGACAATTTTCGAACTGTCCGGCCTTACCTGCCCAGTCTGCGCCAACATGTATCGGACGACCCTCAACGACCTCGCCTACACGCTCGAGCGGATAGAAGATATCAAACCTGTTTCGGTGCCCGACCCACAGCGCGGCGAAGCCCTCCTCGCTCTCGAGAAAATGCTTGAGCTGTAATAGGTTATAACCGGTTCAGCTCCTCCGGTATTCCTTGACGACACCCTAAAAACTGCGGTATATTATATGTCTGTCTGAAACTGTGGCAGTCCCCCGACTGTTCTGGGTAGTGACGCGTAAATAGATTCTGAAGATAGAAGGAAGAGAAATAATGTCGACTGATGTATTAGTTCCGCAGATGGGTGAATCAGTTCTGGAAGGGACAATTCTGGAGTGGAAGGTGAAAATAGGCGATCACGTCAGTCTGAACCAGCCACTTGTTGAATTGATGACCGACAAAGTAAACGTCGAGATTCCGGCCGAGGCCGAAGGGGTCATTACCCAAATTCTTGCCGAGCCAGGTCAGGTTGTTCCGGTTGGCTTTCGCATTGCCATCATTGACGGCAAGGGCGGGGCTGTCTCAGCCGCTTCACCAGCGCCATCTGCTGCCAAAGCCCCCGCTCATGCCCCTGCGCCTGCTGTGGCTATCGCTTCTGCTCCTTCTGCTGTCAAAGGCACTGCCGCCATCGGCAAGGGACAAATGTCCCCCAAGGTCAAGATGCTTGTCCGTGAATATGCCATCGATGCATCCATAATCACGCCGACCGGAAAAAACGGATTGGTGACTGTCGAAGACGTCATGCGCGCGGTCGAATCTCGTTCCAGCGCCGCTGGATTTACGGCCGGCCCGATTCCTTCAGCCTCAGCGCCTGTCACATTTCAGGCTCAATCCTTTGCGCCTTCGGCTTCAGTCGCCGCGCAGTCAGCTCCAAAGTTGAAGATTCAAATTCCTGTCTTCGCGCCTCTTCCGGCTGAACAGCGCGAAACGCGCACTCCGCTGGCAGGTGTGCGCAAGCTGATTGCCGATCACATGGTCAAGTCAAAGCAGACTTCACCGCATGTGACCACTTTCGAAGATATCGACATGACCGAACTGGTCGCGTTTCGCAATAGCATTAAAGACGATTTCAAGTCGACCTATGGCGTGAACATCACCTACATGCCCTTTGTCATCAAGGCCGCATGTCTGGCAATGAAAGAGTTCCCGTACATGAATGCGTCGCTCACCGACAAAGAAATCGTCGTAAAGAACTTCTTCAATATTGGCATTGCCGTCGCCCGTGAGGACGGCCTCATCGTGCCGGTCATCAAGGATGCCGATAAAAAGACCATCGTCGAAATGGCCGCGGAAATTGCCATGCTTGGCGAGAAAGCCCGCACCAACAAGCTGACGCCAGATGACATCAGCGGTGGCACATTTTCGGTGACCAACGCCGGCATGTTCGGCGCGATGGCTTCGACCCCTATTATTAACCAACCGCAAGTGGCTATTCTCGGCATTCACGCAATCGTGAAAAAGCCGTGGGTGGTCAACAATCATATTGTCATTCGCGACATTTCGACATTCGCAGTCTCGTTTGACCATCGGTTGATTGACGGACACATTGCGGTACAAATGCTCCATCGTGTACACGAATACCTTGCAGACCCGCGCAAATTCGCCCTCTCTCTCAGGTAGGGAAGCTGTCGCTCACGAGCGTCGATATGGCTGGGTACTGAATCTCGGTCGCGTCGAGTTCGAGCGCGCTCTTGCCTGGCAACATGGCTTGGTCAAGATGCGCCGTGACGGCTTTGCCCGCGACGCGATTGTGCTGGTGGAGCATCCGCCGGTAGTGACAGTCGGGCGGGATGGACACAAAGAAAACTTCGCGTCCTTGGAGCGCTCTCCGGTCTATATCGAACGCGGCGGCGATGTCACCTATCATGGGCCGGGTCAGCTCGTCGTTTATTTTATTTTCAATCTCACCCGCCGGGGGAGAGACCTCCACGAGTTCATGGCGAACCTTCAGCAGGGAATTATCGACACACTCGCGGAGTATCAGGTCGAGGCCCGTCGCGGCGATGAATATACCGGAGTCTGGGTGGGGGAGAAGAAAATCGCCTCCCTTGGAGTGGCGGTGAAACACTGGGTTACCTTTCATGGAGCGGCTATCAATTTGAACACCAACCTGTCCGCCTTTCGAGCCATTAATCCCTGCGGACTGTCGGCCGATGTGATGACCTCACTTGAACAGATTCTCGGTCACACCGTCGACATGAAGGAATTTGGAAACAGACTGATAAAAAAATACGAATTACTTTTCGACACTCAGTTCGACAGCGTTTCTCTCGAATCGCTGGCCGAAGATATCGAATCACAGCGAGGTGGAGGAGAGATATGAAGACTACAGCCAAGAAGGAATCGAAAGAGAATCACATGGATATGAATTTGAAGGGTAAAGTTGCGTTGGTGACAGGCGGCACGCGCGGAATCGGCTATTGTATTGCTGAAAAACTGGCGCGTCGAGGTTGCAACGTCATCATCAATTACTTCCGAAGCAGGCAGTCGGCCAACGAGGCCGTAGAGCGGCTCGAGAAATACGGCGTTGAATGCTATGCCCATCGTGCCAACATAGGCAACCTCGACCAACTGCCGCCGTTATTTGAAAAGATCCACCACAAATTCGGCAAGCTGGACATATTTATTTCCAACGCCGCGCTCGGGTCGTTTACCAGCATGATGGATATCGACGACAAATCCTGGCACCTCGCCATGGATACCAACGCCCGCGCCTTTCTGCGCTGTATGCAGTTGGCTGTGCCAATAATGCCGCGAGGCGGCAAGATCACAGCCCTCTCGTCACTTGGCTCGACCCGCTATATCCCTGGCTACGCTTCCATCGCCGTTTCAAAGGCCGCTATCGAAAACATCGTCAAGTTTGCGGCAGTCGAGCTTGCCCCCAAAGGGATCAATGTCAATTGCGTGTGCGGCGGATTCATCGACACCGATTCACTCAAAGTATTCCCTAATCGTGAAGAACTTCTTCGCGAGGCGATTGAACGCACACCGTTCAAGCGTGTTGGACTTCCCGACGAAGTCGCCGATGTGGCAGTGTTCATGGTGAGCGATATGGCGCGGTGGATAACCGGCCAGACGCTTATCGTTGACGGTGGCTATACGCTGTTATAGCGGAATCGCAGTTTGCGCAAATGAAATCATCACACCGCGAAGCGGCTTGTTGAAAAACCTTCAATCTTTGCCGCACCCTCACAAATGTCACTCCCGCGAAGGCGGGAGTCCAGTCCTAACTCTTTAGAAGACAAGATGGATTTCCGCCTGCGCGGGAATGACAGAAGTGAGCATTTCGTCAAGGCGTACTTTTTCAACAAGCCCTGAAAGGTGGGCCACCCCGCCCACCGGAGTGGAAGTTGTCGAGTTATAATTGGTTTGCGGGCAGGCGTTACGTACTTTTGCAAATAGATGAATATGAATTCGAACACAAGCACTCATATTGTTGGATCCCACAGCAAGCTGTGGGCGACCGACCAAGGGGCGCGCTGATCGACACAAATGAATCGGACATACAGTAGCCCACCGCTTCGCGGTGGGCTAGTCGGCCGTCTAGGCTACTTCTCTCTCAGCGCCGAAATAATCTTTAATCGCGAGGCCCGCACGGCAGGAAGAAATCCTCCAACCAACCCCATCACAATCGCAAATATCATCGCATAAAAAGCAATCATCCACGATATCTCAAATCCAAAGGCCAATTCCGCGAAAGTATCCCAATTGGTTGTGGACACTTCCAGAAATCGCAAAAAATAGGCTCCTGCCAACCCCAATATACCCGACAGACCGGAGATCATAACTGATTCAATCAGGAAAGTACCAAGGACCGCCTGACGTCCGAACCCCAATGCGCGAAGTGTCCCAATCTCTCGCGTTCTATTGGAAACTGAAGCGTACATCGTGATCATCGCGCCAACAATTGCGCCAAGGGAGAAAATGATGCTGATGACCAAGCCTAATACGTTGATGAAAGTCGTCGTGAACTCCGATTGTTTACGATAATATTCTTTTTCGCGAAAGACGTCGACTGTGAGTCGGGGGTCGTTCTCAAAGCGTTCTTTCATGGCGTCAAAATCATTGGGATTGGAGAGTCGGGCGGTGATGGAGGAATAGATCGGACGGCGGAAGGCGTCAGAAAGCTGGTCATAGTCTCCCCAGATTTCACTCTCGAACCCGGAGTTGCCGGCTGAAAATATGCCAACCACCTGCCATTCGCGAGAGGCGAGGCGTACCGATTCCCCCAACCCACATCCTTCGAAGTCCCGTGCGGTTTTACGACCGACGATGACCTCGGATGTCCCCATCGTGAACATTTTGCCTTCAAGCAGAGAAATCTGAGGACGCACCTTTAAGGTCACCTGACTTATGCCTCGGATAGCGA
>JBBTMW010000005.1:7459-14323 GCA_038067995.1 Candidatus Zixiibacteriota bacterium | reverse complement strand
CCAACACTTACCGCTATCCGAACTTCCCTGACAGCATCTTCTATTTCACCAAGCATGATTTCAACACCAGCAGGCTTGGCATTGATACTGATATCCGCAAAGTCTATCCAGACACGCGCGACCCTTCGACAGTTCATCCAGATTCTTTGACTCCCGATAACTACACCGCGGATTCACTCCTCAAGTTCTACGAGTACGAGCTTATCATCCCCAATCTATTGCCATCGGTCAACTACTATGCCTCAGTCACCGCCTATGACTTCGGCTCACCACCCTCAGGGCTCCAAGCCCTCGAATCACCCAAGATGGCGGATCTTAAGCAGGTCTATCCCTACATCAATCCGGGGGATAAAGACGAAGAAGACAGGAAGGTCTACGTCTACCCGAATCCCTACCGCAGTGACGCCGGCTACCGCGCCGATGGTTTGGAGAGTCGTGGCCGGGATGAAGATTTCGTAGATCGAGTTCGGCAAATACACTTTAATAACCTCCCCCACAAATGCACCATCAGGCTATTCACACTCGATGGCGACTTGATTCGTGAGATTGATCACGACAAATCCCCCAACGACCCGACCGCCCATCACGACACCTTTTCAATGATCAACCGAAATGGCATGATCATCGTGACCGGCCTCTATTATTGGACCGTGGAATCACCTGATAGTAAGGTGCAAATCGGGAAGCTGGTTGTGATTATGTAATAATTGAGGGTTTAGGGGGAATCCTGAATTCACTTTCTGAAAGGGCTTGTCACGGGGGGATTCTTTATCTACTATAGTCCGCGACCAAACCATGAGTTACCTATGAGAGTAATAATACCAGTAGCCGGCGCAGGAACCCGCCTTCGCCCCCATACATTTTCGACCCCGAAACCGCTTCTCACCGTTGGTGGTAAGCCAGTGCTGGCTCATATTCTTGAGCCTCTTCTCACCCTGCCGATTACCGAAGTTGTCTTCGTTCTTGGGGTCATGGCGGAACAGATACGGGAGTATGTCGACTCGCATTACACCTTTCAGGCCCGTTTTATCGAACAGAAGGACTTGCTTGGGCTTGGCTATGCGCTTCATCTCGCGATGAAGGAAGTCGGCACGGGGCCGGTTCTTGTCATACTCGGCGATACCATCATTCACTGCGAATTCAATCAGTTCATTCGAACCGGCAAGAATGTCCTCGGTGTTTGCGAAGTCTCCGATCCGCATCGGTTTGGAATTGCTGAAATCAACGACGGCAAAGTTGTTGGTCTCGAAGAAAAACCACGGGAACCAAAGACCAATCTTGCCCTCGTTGGACTTTATTATTTTAGCGAATCGAGTATTCTCGCCGAGGAACTCAGCACTCTGGTTGAATCCGGTAAACGAACCAGCGGCGAAATTCAGTTCACCGATGCCCTTCAGCGGATGATCAAGCGCGGCATTGTCTTCTCCCCCTACGAAGTGACCGGTTGGCTCGATTGCGGCAAGAAAGAAACCCTGCTTGATACCAATCGAATTCTCCTCGATGGGCTTCCCGTTCCACAAGGACATGACGGTTGTACATTTATTCCCCCCGTCTATATCGGAACCGATGCCACCCTCGAGCGTTCTACTATCGGCCCCAATGTATCGATTGGAGAAGGCGTTCAGGTGCGTAATTCGGTTATCCGGGACAGCATCATTGATAGAGGGGCATTGATTGAAGATTCACACATCGACAACTCGCTTGTAGGTCCCCGCGTGATTGTTCGCGGACTGCGGGGGAAAATTAATATTGGAGAATCATCGGAAATTGAATGCTGACGGCCCTGGTAATATCTAAAGCCGGCAGACGTTTAGTACGATAAGGAGTATAGAGTATGTCACACGGAAGTTTTCTTTTTACATCTGAATCGGTAACCGAGGGGCACCCCGACAAATTGTGCGATCAGGTTTCGGATTCTATCCTCGACGAGGTTCTTCGTCAGGACAAGACCGGGCGAGTCGCCTGTGAGACCTTTGTCACTGTCGGCCTCATGATCGTCGGCGGAGAGATTACCACCAACGCCTACGTTGACGTTGACAAAGTGGTGCGCCGGGTCATCAAGGAAATTGGCTACACCGATCCGCGCTTTGGCTTTTCGTTCGATTCCTGCGCGATTCTTAACGCCATCCACAGCCAGTCCCCCGATATCGCTCAGGGGGTTGATACCGGCGGCGCGGGAGATCAGGGGTTGATGTGCGGCTATGCCTGCCGTGAAACCAAAGAATTGATGCCTATTCCCATCATGCTCGCCCACAAACTCTGCCGACGCCTCTCGGTCATTCGCAAAAGCAACAAACTTCCCTATCTCGGCCCGGATGGTAAATCGCAGGTGACAGTGGAGTATGTCGATGGCAAACCGGAGCGTGTTGACACCGTCGTCGTTTCAACTCAGCACACGACCGACATTCTCGATAAGACCGGAAAGAAAATCACGAAAAAATCGGTCGAAGAGATCATTGACACGATAATCCTGCCCGTCATCCCAAAACATATGATGGATAAACGCACCCGCTTCCTTGTCAACCCGACCGGCAAATTCGTGGTGGGTGGACCGGTCTCCGATACCGGCATGACCGGACGGAAGATCATCGTGGACACCTACGGCGGCATGGCCTCTCACGGCGGCGGGGCATTTTCCGGCAAGGATCCGACAAAGGTCGACCGCTCGGCGAGCTATATGGCGCGCTATATCGCCAAGAATGTCGTGGCCTCCGGCCTCGCCGACAAATGTACCCTCCAGCTCGCCTATGCCATCGGCATCGCCGAGCCGGTGTCACTGATGGTCTTCACCGACAAAACCAGCAAAGTGAGCGAAAAACGCCTCGCCCAACTCATTCGCAAACATTTCGACCTCACGCCGCGGGGGATCATTAAGACCCTCGACCTTCGTCGACCCATTTATGGAAAATCGGCGGCCTATGGACATTTCGGGCGGACAGAATCAACATTTACCTGGGAAAAGACCGACAAAGCCTCACGGCTTGCAAAGGATGCATAATCATGGCTGTTAAATCCGACATTAAGAACCTCTCGCTGGCTCGCGAGGGAAAACAGAAAATCGAATGGGCTGAGCGGAATATGCCGGTTCTCCGGCTGATTCGTGACCGCTTCACCAAAGAAAAGCCCCTCAAGGGTGTGACCCTCTCCTGTTGTTTGCATGTCACAACTGAGACAGCCAATCTGATGCGTACTCTCAAAGCAGGTGGAGCCAACGCCGTGCTGTGCGCTTCGAATCCTCTTTCGACACAGGATGAAGTCGCCGCGGCTTTAGTCGCCGAATATGATATTCCTGTCTTTGCCATCAACGGCGAGGACAATAAATCCTACTACAAGCATATTCACTCCGCCCTTGATGTAAAACCGAATATCACCATGGATGACGGCGCCGATCTCGTCTCCACCCTTCATACCGAACGCAAAGAGCTGATCTCGCATGTGATGGCCGGCACCGAAGAGACAACCACCGGCGTTATTCGTCTCAAAGCGATGGCCGCCGACAACGCTCTCCTCTTTCCGGTGATTGCGGTCAATGACTCAAAAACCAAGCATCTTTTTGACAATCGCTATGGCACCGGTCAGTCGACTCTCGATGGTATCATTCGCGCGACCAATATGTTGTTGGCCGGTTCAACCATAGTCGTGGCCGGTTACGGCTGGTGCGGTCGCGGCGTCGCTGTCCGTGCTAAAGGGATGGGTGCAAATGTCATCGTGACTGAGATCGACCATGTCAAGGCTATCGAAGCGGTCATGGATGGATTCATGGTCATGCCGATGGCCAAAGCCGCCCCGCTCGGCGATCTCTTTGTCACCCTCACCGGCGACATTCATGTCATACGGATGGAGCATTTCAAGCGAATGAAAGACGGCGCTATTGTCTGCAACTCCGGCCATTTCAATGTTGAGATTGATCTTGATTCGCTGGCGAAACAGGCCTCCAAGCGACGCATTGTTCGTAACAATGTCGAAGAGTTCACCCTTGGTGGAAAGAAAGTCTTCATTCTTGCCGAAGGTCGCCTCGTTAATCTGGCCGCCGCTGAGGGGCATCCGGCGATGGTGATGGATATGTCTTTTGCCAATCAGGCGCTGGCCGCTGAATACGCCGTGAAGAACCATACTAAATTCAAGAAACAGGTGTACACCCTTCCCGAAAAAATTGACCAGCAGATTGCGGCTCTGAAATTGAAGTCAATGGGAGTCGGGATTGATAAACTGACCGCCGAGCAGAAGAAATATCTCTCCTCATGGGAGATGGGAACTTGATATAAGCATTCACTTTTTAATTAAGGTGACTGATGGTCCCTTCCACATGGCTTAGTGTGGAGGGGATTTTTTGTTGAGACGCATGTGTGTCCGGTAGCCCACCGCTTCGCGGTGGGTCGTAAGGTGCGCAGACCCCTCTGGCATTTTCTCCAAACAGTCCATATCTTCTCACCCACTATGACTCGACGCGCCATCATCTTCACCCTCTCCGGCACCGCCGCAGGGGTCGCCATCGCCTATGGCTTTCGCCAGTTCGGCAGTACCTGAATGATCACCTGCAACCCCATAGTTATGGGGGCAGTCGGAGCGATATTCGGCTACAACTTTTCCAAGAGAGATTAGACTATGCCGCTGTTTGAATTCAAATGCACCGAGTGCGCAAAGATCTTTGAAGAGCTCGTCGCTAACCGCGACGAACATCCCCCCTGTCCATCATGCGGCTCTATGAGTACCGAGAAACAACTCGCAAGTTTTTCCGTGGGAGGCGGACAGAGTCACAGCGCGCCGATGGCCTGCGGCCGTCCCGACTGCGGTCCCGGATTCGGCTGAGCGAACTAATTTCCCCCGCGGTCGCGGGGAGCAACCTTATTCTTCGTAGGGCGGGTCCGTCCGCGAACCCGCCATCTTTGGCTTCAAGCTATCATCTTATTTGAGGCGGATCCTACTGCGCCCTCTCCCAATGCGTAATCAACTTCATCGAAGGAATCTTGATCGCAGACAAAGTTGCCAGACTAATTGGTAATGCTGTCTTGGTTCCAAACACAACTCCACAATGTTGTGTAGGTGTAAGTTTGGTGTCCGCCCGATTGTCCAGTTCAAGGACATTACCTTCCAATTTTAGCTTGATGTCCTTTATTTCTGTTACCGCCTTTAAGAATCGAGTAGCGGAAATATCAGCGTACAGGGCAACCATATTACCCGACTCGATCGAGTATTTCCTCATATTCGGTGGCATATTCGTAGGAATGACAACATATGGCACTACATCGCGGGCGACAATCTTGACGGTCGCAACAGCACGCCCCTTGGCGTCGTATCCCGTGAATACCAAGGGCGGGTTGAAAAGCTCAGGGTTGCCCCTCTCCACTGCGTACAGGCGCTGATACAGAGTCGGATGACTATCTAGAGAGCCGTAGGCTGTATCGCTAGGGGTTTCTGAACCGTGGTAAGCAAGTTTGCTAAGTACTCCAACTAAACCTTCCGCTTTTCCATATTCTTTCTCGAGATACAGATGAGCAAATGCATCTGATTCCCGTTCAAGATCCCTACTGTACCCCTGAACAACCAATTGACTTACCATAGTTGCCAACGCGGCAGAAATCTCGAGCGCTGTCGCCGTGACATTGTTATCATTGCTTGCGGCACCAACAGCGACCCCGGCAAGCCCCACAAATAGAGCACCCCATCTCCCGGCGGCCTGCGCTTTTCTATACTCCCGGATCGAATGACTGTATTCCACATGCGCGATCTCGTGAGCCAGTAATGCCTCCAATTCTTCGTCCCCTTCACACGCATCGAGAAGTGTAGTTGTGACATATACCCTACCACCTGGGACTGCAAACGCATTTAGGCTTCGACTACTTACAAGATTGAAATTATATTGATAACCTCTCAGTTGAGTTGGCCAAGAACGTAACACCTTTTCTCCGGCGGCGCGCAGTCGGGCGAGCTTTGCAACTTCGTTGTCAAAAATCGGAAACAAAGTTTCAAATTGATCTGTCATTTGCATCCCTAATCGTAACTCTTCGCTTTCATCGGCTATCGCGTCGAAATGTGGGAAGCAGGAGGGGCAAAGAAAAGATGTATCAGCTGATGTCACATCAAAGAGATATTCTCGACTCAGCGTTTCGGGAAGGTGGTTTGTCAAGGCGTAATGAATGATGTGCGAACCAAGATTTTTCACATACGGTCGAAAGGAGTCTGCGACCGCCGGCACGAAAAGAGTCTTCAACGCCTCGGCAAAATCCGCCTGAGTAATCAGGTCTCCATTTTGCGTTGAAATCGTCAATTCTCTGGCTTCAATCAGGTCATTTAATATTTTCACCTTGCAGACACTCGAAGTCGTATCAGTGAACAGCGCGGCTGTCAATTCCACTTCTTGATTAGCGAAGTACAGAAAGGAACGATCATCGTCAAATTCAGTAAAAATCCTCTCGCTCGGTAAGTAGCAAACTCTGGTTATACTGGGCCGCCCCCGGAGCAGTAATGTTTGACCAGCCAAGGATTTGAGGTATTCATCGGTCACTGGCGAATTCGCATCAGAGTTGGCTGCTTGCTGAGCGAGAACGGTACCTGAAAGAAGCAGAAATAAAGCAAGCGATTTGAGCATGACATTCCCCTTTACTAATGATTATCTTCAACTGGCAAAAACAAAATTAAGACCAAACCGGAGAAAGTCAATCACTTTCGCATGACCACATCCACCCCCCTCCTCCCCATCAATCGCAATGTCATGGGGATGATGCTCATGGTCGTGCTCGTTAGCATGGGTGAAAAGATGGCCGCCCTCGAGCCTTTCTTCCCCGACCGTATGGCGCAACGCATCCTCGGCATGGGTGATGTGCTTACCCTGATTGAAAAAGCCCAACAGAACATGGACATGGA
>JBBTMW010000005.1:0-7449 GCA_038067995.1 Candidatus Zixiibacteriota bacterium | reverse complement strand
CATCTATCTCATGGCGCTCGGCGGAGGAGCGCTGGCAGTTGGCCTTTTGAGGGTCTCCCAAAATCTGATTGGAGCTATCTACTCCTTCCCCGGCGGCTATCTGAGCGACCGGCTCGGCTTCAAACGCGCCCTCACCATTTTCAATCTCATGTCACTCGTCGGCTATCTCATCGCAATCTTCATCCCAACCTGGCAGGCGGCTCTTGTTGGGGCGATGTTGTTTCTGTCGTGGAGCGCGATCTCGATGCCTGCCATGATGAGCCTCGTCACCGAAAGCCTTCCGGCCTCGCAACGCACGATGGGGGTGACGATGCACTCCCTTATCAAACGCCTGCCAATGGCCGTAGGGCCTTTGTTTGGAGGATGGATTATAGCGACATGGGGGGAAGCCAACGGCATCCGCTACGCCTTTATCTTCGCGGCGGCGATGACACTGGTCGCGATCATTATCGAGAACAAACTTGTTCGCGGATCACACAAACCATCCACTGGCGGTTCACTCCATCCGATAACCCTTTTCAAGCGGATGAGCCACCCTTTGCGGCAATTGCTGATATCTGACATTCTCATTCGATTCTGTGAGCAGATACCGAATGCGTTTGTGGTGGTATGGTGTATGAAAACAATCACAAATCCGGTAACATCGGTGCAGTTTGGCGTTTTGACTGCGATCGAAATGGTCACCGCGGTGCTTGTCTACATCCCGGTGGCGCGCGCCGCCGACAAGACCACCAAGCGTCCCTTTGTCATTATGACTTTTATCTTTTTCTCCATTTTTCCGGCCATGCTCTATTTCTCACAGACATTCTGGATACTTGTTGTCGCCTTTATTGTGCGGGGATTAAAAGAGTTCGGCGAACCTGCCCGCAAGGCCTTGATACTCGACCTCTGCCCCGATGACGCCCGCGCGGCGACATTCGGGTTGTACTATTTCATACGCGACACCATTGTATCGATTGCGGCTTTTGGCGGCGCGCTGTTGTGGATGCACAGCCCGGAACTGACATTCGGGGTGGCATTTGGATTTGGAATTATCGGGACGATATGGTTTATATTGTCCAAAGAGCAAACTGCTTTGTGATTGGCGTGAATGGTATTCCTGTGGCCGGCAGACGTCCCGTCTGCCGCTTCCTAATTGGTCGAGTGCCACACTCTTTAGGTTTGGTTTTTTGTGGTACCCCGCCAAGAATGGTGGGTGATTTCGAGAATTACGCCATTTTGAAGATCCCACGTACCGGTGGGGTACAAATCAGGTAACCCCCAGCTTGCTGGGGGAGCTATGATGCACGGCTCGCACAGCAAGCTGTGCGCTACCCGTTGTCTCTGTTGCGAGACAATGATGGATTGAAAACAACGGAGGATATATGTCCCCTTACAGTGGAGCGCACGGCGCACATGCCGCCATCGCCAATGCCGTCAAAGCATCCGGCGCAATTGTTCAGATGCACCCCGACCAATTCCTGAAACTTCTGGAGCGCGAGAAAGAGCCGGTCGTTGTCACCGCAACCGGCTGGCTCTTTGGCACGAAATACAAGTATATGTTCAATTACCGCGGCTTCTTCTTCTACACCGAATCGCGCGCCCAACTGCGAATCCCTTCGGGGGCTGAGATCATCGCCGCCGAAAAGATCTGGGTTCCCAGCGGAATGTGAGGGTGTGCTTCATGCGTGTCGTGTCGAGCGGAGTCGAGACACGATTGTTCAGTTCGTAGGTCTGCGTTCCGAGGTCACGCGCTAAATGCAGCCACCCGATGCTACTGAATCAACTTTTCGAGCCTGTCAATTTCATCTTGAACTAGAATCGGATCATATGTGGGGTGCGATGTTTTGAGAGTGACCAAAACATCGCGCGCCTTTTTCCATTCCCCCGCGTTATTATAGGCCATTGCTCTGTTGAAAATGCACTCAGCGGCATAGTCATGCAAATCCGGCTTATTAACACATAGTTGAGCAGTTTCGTAGTACAGCGACGCGGCAGATAACCAATTCTTTTTCTCGAAAGCGTCGCTAGCCCGCTTTCTCCTCTTGTCAATTGCATCAAAATCATTAGCAAGTCTTGACTGTATAACTTTGGTAGTGACGCTTCGTTTGGCTAATTCAAGGACTGGGTTCAGCCTCGCAGTATCAAAAGATGGATATTTAGATTGGATTTCAGTGAGGATTTTAACGGCAGTCTTGTAATTATTCAACAACGCTTCGCAAAGAGCAATCTGAAATTCGTCCTCTGCTATCCAAGCGGCTATAACAGGAGAGGAAGACTTCTGACGTGTGCTTTTAGCATATAAGTACAAATCTCGAGCCTCCTGATATTTCTCGGCGCTAAATACAGCTCTAGCATTGGCTTCTACTCTCCAAGCCAACTGACTCCAAAAACTACTCTCAGCAATTGGGCCTGGCGCATTTCCTGATTTGCTCAACGCCAGGACGACGGCGACATCGCAATCCATCGCTAAGTTATCCGCACATCCCACATCTCCAAGCATATAGTCCGCCAGCGCTTTGGCGCTATAATACTTGCCATGTTCAAAGTCGATCATAGTGCGCTGGATGCTGTCCGGTGCCATTCGATAGGCAGAACCGAAAGAATATTTCTGCTTGAGAAGCTGGCAGATCGTGTCAGCAGTAGAACTTGCAATTGAAGCGTTGCTAGCTTTAAATGCAGAATCCATCCGCTTGTCCAGTCCGCCTATTCTCTTGTCGTAGATTTCTTCGATTTCAATAAGTGCCAGCATCAGATAGGCTGACTGTTTGCTTGAATCCCGCTTCTGACCACCCAATCCGCCCTTGTCTTTCATTATCCGTTCGTACACCTGTAGAGCTACTGTGTCGTTGCCGCTTTCTTCAAAAAGTCTCCCCAACTCCAACCTCGCATGGTAGTCAGAAGGCGATTCCACTATGTGCGATTTGAGGATTGATATGGCACCCGCCCTATCGCCGATGCTCAATAATGCTGAGGATTTTTCCATGCAGGTATCTGCTACAATCCATCTGATGCCGTACACAATTCCGATTGTGAAGAGCAAACTTGCTATGATTGCAATCGAGAGACCAAGTCGAGATTTAAAAATAGTTTTCCTTAGAAAAGGAATCTTAGGATATTTTTTTGAATCATCATTGAGCGGTCGGTTGGGCAAGTTCGAGTTAGAATCTGAATCCATATGGTTCACTCACCTCCACTAGTCCTCTGTTCTAAATAAAGTGAAGTATTATTTTGGGCCTCAAGTCTTTGAGTAAGACCGCTTCACATTGTCCCTACGCCATTAAATTATAGGAGTCTTAGTTAAAATGTCAACTCCTAGTTATCAAATGTGATACGCCTGCATCGAGTCACTGCCTGAACATACATAATTGAATTTGCCAGTGCTTTCCCACACCCCCCTTTGCTTACCCGTAAAATAGACCGTATATTCCAACGTCCCAAAACGCCCGGAACCTCGAAATGAGAAAGATGTTACAGATACTATTATGGTAACCAAAGACCTTGTTCTTCATGTCCTCAGCGGGATCAACGATCCCGAGCTCAAGAAACCCCTCACCGACCTCGATATGGTTCGCTTTGTCGACGTCAAAGAGGGGGATGTCACCGTCGGCATCAGCCTCACCGTCCCCGGATGCCCGCTGAAAGCGCAGATCAGCAACGATATCACGCGCGGCGTCGGCCTCATCCCCGGCGTCTCGTCGGTTCAGGTTGAATTCGACGTCATGTCGGACGCCCAGCGCGCCATACTCGCGCAAAAACTGGGACGCACCCAGGCGCAAGCCTCGGCCGGACGCTCCCCTGTTTCGATTCAGAAATTCGCCAAGCGATTCATCGCTGTATCATCCGGCAAAGGCGGCGTCGGCAAATCGACGATTACCACCAACCTTGCGGCGGCTCTTGCCCGTCGCGGGCATATGGTTGGCATTCTTGACGCCGACGTCTATGGCTTCTCGATTCCCCGCATGATGGGAGTCACCGGTCAGCCGTCGGTCATCGACGACAAAATTGTCCCGCTTAAAAAAGGGCAGAATATCCAGATCGTGTCGATGGGATTCTTTGTTCGTGAAGACGAACCGGTCATCTGGCGGGGACCTCTTTTGCACAAGGCGATCAACCAATTTCTTTCTGATGTGCTATGGGACGAGCTGGATTTTCTTTTTCTTGATTTGCCCCCGGGGACTGGCGACGTGACTATCACCATCGCGACCGCTATCCCTTCGGCCGAGTTGCTCGTCATCACCACCCCCCAGCCGACAGCTTATCAAGTTGCCGGACGGGTCGCAAAGCTTGCCGAACGCACCAAGCTTCGCGTGATTGGCGTCATCGAAAATATGTCGTGGTATGAAACAGACGGGAAGAAAGAATATCTCTTCGGGAAAGATGGCGGTAAAATTCTTGCCGATGCGCTCAAAGTTCCTCTTCTGGCGCAGATTCCTCTCAATCCGACTATTCGCGAAGGGGCCGACTCTGGAAATCCGGTCGCATTCGACGGAACCCCCGAGCAAATCGAGATCTTTCAGAAGCTCGCCGAGCAACTTGAAAAGATGGATAGCTGATAACTCGCTGTATCGTCGGCAGTTCTAATATCACGACCTAAAAAACGCGCTGTGAATAACTCAAGGGGTTCGCGAGAGCTTTTTTTTTGCACCGGCGTAACCCCCCATCAATTAACCGCTTTTTCCTCTAATTGCTTTTATTTTGAATGACTCCTTGACGGCGATAGGCTGTCACGATATTTATCCACATGGAAGGGACACAATCCAGTAGTGTGAATATCGTGTTGATACATTCGCGCTTTCGAATGCTTGGTGTTGTGTTTCAGTGCTTTAGACAGACGACATTTTCACATCGCACTGTGAATAACTTCACGGCGGTCTGAACGATTAGTCTGAAAATGGGACGTAACGTGTTGATCCAGCGCGATCAAAGAGGGATGTTGATATGTTGATATCTGACGGGGTGAGGGAGTGATTCTTCAGGAGACAATTTCCAATTCAGCGCAGTGGCAGGACTGTCTCGACTACATTCGCAAGCGAGTTAAAGAACAGCAGTTTGCCACTTGGTTGAAACCGACTAAAGGGGAGCCTAATGGCAATGGCATTTTCAAGATCGGTACGCCTAACCAGTTCGTGGCCGACTGGATCCGCGACAATTTCGGGCATTTGATAGAAGAGTCGTTTCGTGATGTTCTCGGACGGGAATACGAAATGGTTTTTGTCGTCACCGGTTCAAATGAAAATGACGACCAGACTTCTCTTCCCCTTTTCGAACATCCGGCCGTACCGGCGGCACCGCCTCCGCGGGGTTCCGTCAATCCGAATCTCGACAACCGCTATAGCTTCGATTCGCTGGTAGTCGGGGACTTCAACCAGTTTGCCTGTGCGGCCTCGATGGCGGTCGCTGAGGCGCCGGGGATGACAAAATACAACCCTCTCTACATCTATGGCGGCACCGGCCTTGGCAAGACTCATATCGTACAGGCTATCGGGCGGCGCATTCTCGAACAGTATCCGCAAAAACGGGTTATCTATGCTACGTCGGAGAAATTCACCTCCGATTTCATCGCCTCGATTTCAGATCGCGCCATCTCCGATTTTACCCGCGTTTACCGCGACGTTGACACCCTTATCATCGATGACATTCAGTTCTTCTCTGGCAAGGAATCAACACAGGAGCAATTCTTTCACACCTTTAATACCCTGTACCACTTCGGCAAGCAGATTATTCTCACGTCCGATCGCCCGCCAAAGGAGATCAAAGGTCTCGAAGAACGGCTCCTATCCCGCTTCACCTGGGGGTTAGTGACCGACCTACAGGCTCCGGATCTTGAAGGGCGTACGGCTATCATATACAAAAAGCTCCAGACACTCGGTCTTTCGATGCCAGAGGCTGTCACAACCTATATTGCCGACCGCTCCTACGATAACATCAGAGACCTTGAAGGGGCCCTTATCCGGATATTTGCTTTCGCCTCTATGAAGAGTGCTCCGGTTGATCTGGAGATGGCCCGCAAGGTCCTCTCCGACTACGGCTCGCAACAGCGCAAAGAAGTGACGATTGATTCGATTCAAAAGAAAGTCGCCGACCATTTCAATGTTGAGGCGGTTATGCTTAAGGCCAAGAAAAAATCAGCCGAGATTGTCGTCGCCCGCCATGTCGCCATGTATCTGGCGCGCTCCCTGACAAAAAGCTCGCTTAAACTTATCGGCAACGCTTTTGGCGGACGGGATCACTCGACCGTCATTCATGCCTGCGATCTGGTCGACAATAAGATGGCAAACGACCCCGGATTCAGGGAAAAAATCGATAAGATTTCAGCCTCGTTGCTGTATTGATAACCTGTGGAATAATCTGTGGAAGAGATGCGGACTACTTTTATGATGACACAAATGTGGGTAACCAGGGGGTTCCCCCTGATTCGTCAACACCCCCTATGGACACCACAGCCAACCCTAAACCGATATTATCCTGTTGCCTTACAATGGAAAAGATAGCATGTTTGGGCGCGATGCGCCGTTGTACACATCTTCACACCTCTATTACTCTTACTCCGTATATCTATCAGAGTATGGTAATAGAAGAGATATGTGGAAATCGATCTTAGGAGTTTGAAACAATGAAGTTCTCTATTTCGAAATCACGCCTGAGTAGTTACTTGCAACATGTTCTGCAGGTAGTACCGACAAAATCAACTCTCCCGATTCTCACCAACATTCTGGTGGAAGCGTTGGAGAATAAACTTAAACTCTCCGCCACCGATTTGGATATTTCCATTAGCGCCAGCGTTGACTGCACCGTCACGAAAAAAGGATCGGCGAGCGTACCAGCGAAGATGTTTTCGGAAATCGTTCGGGAACTTCCCGAATCGGAAGTCACAATCGAGTTAGTCGGAACCCGGCTTGAAATAAAGATTCCGAATGGAAGCTATAAAATTCCTACTATCTCCGCGGAAGAGTTTCCTAAAATTCCCGCGATTAATACCCGCAAAGAGATACGTATCGGCGGCGCCGAACTGGTGAGGATGATTCGCAAAACCACTTTTGCCTGCTCCGACGATGAAACGCGTCCGCAGTTGAACGGTGTCCTTTGGCAAACCAAAGGGGATCGCATGGTGATGGTTGCTACCGATGGCCACCGCCTTGCACGAGCCGCCATGCCGAATACCAAGCTCAAAGGGATGTCGGACGATGTCATTATCCCACCGAAAGTGCTAAACCTTATCCCTAAATTTCTTACGCAGGAAAACGCCGAGGCGGGAATTATTTTCGGCGAGAACAATATCATTTTCAATCTTGCCGATGTCGTTCTCACGTCGCGTCTGATCGAAGGACCATATCCAAATTTTGAGCAGGTCATCCCGGCATCGACTGATAAAAAAATGACTATCCGAAAAGATGAGCTTGCCACGGCTGTTCGTCGCGTGGCTATTCTTTCGAATGCTCTCACGCACCAAGTAAAGTTCACTATCAA
>JBBTMW010000004.1:0-11798 GCA_038067995.1 Candidatus Zixiibacteriota bacterium | reverse complement strand
TGACACGACATATGACGACTTCTTCAATTCGGCGACGAATCCGTCGACTTCCTTCTGAGAAGTAATAGTTATTTTTTTGGCGCTGTCACCATTCTCACCGGCTTTGATGACGGTTTTTTCGTCAATTTTGACTAATCGGGCGGTGAACTTTTCCTTCTTGGAAGTTGAGAGCAGTGCCTCGATACCCCAGTATTCCTGAGATTTGAAGGCGGTAATTTCTGCTTCCCGTTCACACACTAACCGCAGAGCAACCGACTGCACGCGACCGGCCGACAGATTTCTGGCGACTGTCTTCCACAGAAAGGGCGAGACGGTGTATCCGACGATTCGATCAAGAACGCGTCGCGCCTGTTGGGCATTGACAAGATTCAAGTCGATTTTCCGAGGATGCTTCATAGCTTCCTTGACCGCGCTGGCGGTGATCTCATTGAATGTCACGCGCACGAACTTGGCCTTCGTCGATTTTTTCAATTGGTTCGAGACATGCCATGCGATGGCCTCCCCTTCGCGATCAGGGTCGGGGGCGAGATAAATCGTTTCGGCTTTCTTGGCGGCCTTTTTCAGCTCGGCAAGAACCTTCTCCTTTCCCTCAATAACCTGATAGTCGGGCTCAAAATCATTTTTCACGTCGATGCCGAGTTTTGATTTCGGCAGATCAACGATATGCCCGATAGTCGCCATGATATCGAAATCCTTGCCGAGAAATCGGCTAAGCGTTCGCGTCTTGGCGGGAGACTCAACGATGAGTAGGTTTTTTGCCATCACTCTTCCTGTTTGCGGTTCCTGGAGTCGGTATTACTCAATTAGATCGAATCTGGACGCTGAAACTTAACTTTGCCGTCCAAAAGATCTTTGAGGGCAAGCATAGTAATCTTGCGGGAGTCGATCTCGATATCGGGGTTTAACTCCATCTCTTCCATCTTCTTAAGACGCAAAAGATTGAGCATTCGCGCCTGTCGGGAGGCCACAATAACCGCCTCGTAGCGATTCAGTCCCATCTTGTCAAGTTCCCCGATTGGCAGGGTATTCATCTTTCCTGTGTGTCTCATCTCGAATCCTCCGTTTATCCGACGATTTGTCGGATCGCTGATTTTCTTACAAATTGGGTGCGACAAGGGTGAGCCTGAATAATCGACAGGACATCCCCAACCGCGGTTTCAAGGTGATCGTTTATGACCACATAGTCAAACTTGTTATACAACTTCATTTCCTTGCGCGCGTTTTCGAAGCGAACTCGTTTTTGCTCTCGTGATTCGGTCCCGCGTTTGGTGAGCCGCTTGCGCAGTTCTATCAGAGAAGGTGGCAGTATAAAGATCGTAATCGCCTCTTTATAGCGTCGTCGCAGTTTCTCCGCTCCCTGAACATCAACGTCGAGAAGCATTACGCCACCGTTCGTGATAACCTTCTCAAGAGGGGCACGAGGGGTTGCATAGCGGTACAAATGGACTCGACAATCCTCGGCAAACTCGCCTCGGCGCCGAAGGGACATAAAAGTCCGGTCTTCTACGAAATGATATTCGCGGCCATTTTGTTCCCCGGGGCGTTTTTGGCGGGTCGTGTAGGATATCGAAAACCGCCAGCCCTGTTTGCGGCGCTCCGGCGTCATAACCGCATTGCAGATCGACGTTTTCCCTCCTCCCGATGGCGAGGAGATGATGACGATCTGACCTTGTTTTCTTTTGCGCACTGGCGTCTGTTTGCCCGCCATCATTCAACATTCTGCGCCATTTCGCGCAGTTTCTCTATTTCTTCTTTAAGTGAAATGACCGCCTTGGTAATATCAAGTTCGGTCGTCTTGGACGACATCGTATTCGCTTCGCGATTCATTTCCTGCAGAATAAAATTGAGCCGTTTGCCGATAGTATCTTTCGATTTCAAGGCCTGCCAGTACTGAGCAAGGTGGCTATGGAATCGGGTGCATTCTTCGCTGATATCAGTCTTTTCGGCGAGCATGGCGACTTCCATTTCAAGTCGGCCTGCATCCATAGGGCGGGCAAGAAGATCTTCGACCTGTTTTTGCAACCGGTCGCGGTATTTTGAAACACCGAGGACAGCGTTCTTTTCAACTTGCTCGACACATTTTTCCATATGATGCAGGCGCTTATCCATGTCCTTTGCCATCGCCGCCCCCTCTTTGGTGCGCATGGCGAGGAGTCCCTCGACTGCCTTGGTGAGCGCTTTTTTGAGCACCGCCCAAAGGGCATCGTCATCGTAGGTCTCCCGCCCAGCCTCGATAACGGCGGGAAATTGCAGGAGGTCTTCTATCTCAATGCCACCCTCAAGCTTTAGCTCTTTTTTGAGAGACATCAGCTGTCTGTGATAGGCGCGCGCGGCTTCCTTATTAATAGTGTATCCTGCGGCCGAGTCGGCAGAAACCTCAAAACCGACATATATCGATAGCTTGCCGCGCTCGACTTGTTCATTTAGGTACTCTTTAATGCGGGACTCAAAGACCATGAACTGTCTCGGAAGTCGGGTTGAGACTTCCAGATAGCGGTTGTTGACACTCGAAACTTCCACAAGAAAGTTACCAAGTTTTGAGCGGATTTCTGCCTTACCAAAACCTGTCATCGAGTTCATATTGAGTTACCCATAGGAATAGACAAGCCCGAATAATAGAGGATTGACGGTCAAAGTCAATGCCAATTCTGATGAAATGACACTACTGTGTTGTATGACAATATGTTACGATATTTGAACGAGTCAGGAAACGGGGGCAATTGCATGCTCTACCGCCCTGGAGGCGGTCACCGCCAGGCCGGAGTCGGCGGAAAATGTCGGATAGGGAACGATGGCTAGGCAGGCCTGAAGGTCGGAGGGGCTGGTGGAAAACCGAATAATAGTGAGTCTCCCCTTTTGACCGGACGGTAGGTAGACTTCAGTTTCAAAATCAACAATGCCGTCGGATTCATTGCTATCCGAAAAGAAGGAATTGATTTCGTCGGCAAGATCAGCGGAGTTGCAACTGCCCAGTATTCCGGCGAGATCTGAATAGCTCCCCTCGGGCTGTGCGCCTCCCAGCATTTCTGCGAGAGACTGGTTGAAACCCGCTATCGAGCCAATCTGATCGATGAGGCAGGCGCCAATCTTGAGGGCATCGAGAAGTCCGATGGTGAATGGGAGATCCACCGTATCGCCGGAGTCCTCATCTTTGGATTTCTGAGAATTGAGAACAGTTTTGACATATTCATGCGCCTGAGCTACTCGTGTCCGGCATCGACTATTGAGATTGCGGCAGTCGCCCCCCTGGAAGATGAGGCGAACGAGATAGTCCCGGCCTGCACCGGTATTTAATGTCATCAGCAATTCCCGGTCGCTCGATAAATCGTCAGGAGAAATTTCTTTCGGCAATTGAACTAGGTCACTCACACCGATAGCGGAGATATGCTCAGTTGTCAAAGCGGATGCCTTCTTGAAGAGGGACTCTCCTGAACCCGATACCGACACGGCCGTCCGTGGCTCAAGGGTCGTGCCGCGCACGGCGTAGACAAGAGCGACAGTGGCATTGGCGCATCGACGCACGAATGAGACAGCATCCTTGATGTCACTCTCTGCCTGAAGAGCGAGAAGATTCTTCAGGAGACCATCACTGACCCGCCCGGGGAGTTCCAAATTGTCGTCGGCATTATTGAGAGCGTCGACTATCAATTGGTAGTTGACCGGGTTGCCGTTGATATAATTAAGCGTAATAACAGCGCGGGCAGGGACGGTTGCCTGAGCGCCGGTGACAATCACGATTTCGCAGGTGTCGTAAAATGTTTCATAGTGATTGCGCTGACTCAGCATGTAGGAAATCAATTCCTGTGAGTCGGCATCGAGATGGCTGAGAATGGATTTACCAAAAAGCGTTTCGGTGGTCTGGCCGAGAAGTTTTTCGAAGGCCTCGTCGATGTAGACGAAGCGTCCTTTCATGTCAATCTTACAAACCGCGCATCGGCGAATACCTCGCCCCTGCTGATTCGACTGATTGACGACGACGCTCGACATCTCTATCTCCCACTTCCGTTGGCAAGTCGGGCGGCGTGTTCGTCCGCGGTGGACGGCCACGTATGCCCGTTACTCATTACTATCGGAAGAAGGGTGCTTACTATTGAGAATTTCGGCAAAGAAAAGTCTGTTTTCCGAAAGAAAAGTTGGCCAAGTTACCTGTCGCACCTAAAGAACGCGGGAAAGAAACTCCCGCAGACGCGGATGGCGGGGATTTACGAGCAACTCCTCGGGGGAACCGCTCTCGACAAGCTTTCCGTTGTCCAAAAAAAGTACACGGTCGGCCACTTCCCGGGCGAAGCTGATCTCGTGGGTAACAACGAGCATGGTCATTCCGCTGTGGGCGAGCTCTTTCATGACGGCAAGTACTTCCCCAACCATTTCCGGATCGAGGGCGGAAGTTGCCTCATCAAACAGCATCACCTTGGGATTCATCGCCAACGCCCGCGCTATGGCGACACGTTGTTTCTGCCCGCCCGACAACTGGGCAGGATAGACGTCGATTTTGTCGGCGAGTCCCACTTTGCTAAGAAGTTCGCGGGAGGTTTCAGTGGCTTTAGCGAAGCTTCTTTTGCGCACTACTATTTGTGCCAGATTGACATTCTCAAGGACAGTCAGATGCGGGAAGAGATGAAAATGCTGGAACACCATTCCCACCTCAAGGCGAACCTCATGAATGTGGTGATGATGTTTGTCGATTTTGATGCCATCAATCGTGATTTCTCCAGAATGAATTTCCTCGAGGGCGTTGAGACATCGCAGAAGTGTTGATTTGCCGGAACCAGAAGGGCCGATAATCACCACCACCTCCCCCTTGTCCACCGCGATACTGACGCCGTCGACCGCGATGATGTCACCAAAACGACAGACCAAATCGCGCGTTTCAACCAGCATTCTTCTGTGCTCCATATCCGGCGACCGCCACCTTCTTTTCGAGGTAGTGGACAAAGCGAGTGAGTGTCAGAGTCATAATCAGATACAGGAGGCCGACTACCAGCCATGTCTGAAAATCAAGAAAGGTGTCGCTGGCGTATTCCCGTCCGGCGCGGGTCAATTCACGCAGGCCGATGATCGAAACGAGTGATGAATCCTTGAGGCAGGCGATGAATTCATTGGCCGCAGGGGGAACAACGATTCGCACCGATTGCGGCAAGATGACATGACGAAGAGTCTGCCAGCGGGTCATGCCGAGAGAGAGGGCGGCTTCGTGCTGACCATGCTCTATCGCGAGTATTCCGGCTCGGAAAACCTCTGCAAGATACGCGCCATAACAGATTCCTACTGCGATGACTCCCGCCCAAAATCGTTCCAAATCAATGATCTTGCCCAGTCCGAAATAAATGAAAAAAATCAAAACAAGGAGGGGGATACCGCGGAGAGTATTGACATAGGTAGCGGCCACTACGCGAACGAGTTTATTGGGCCAGATGCGTGCGACGCCGAAAGTCAGTCCCAACGCCAGAGCGATTACATACGACACGATGGTGATGAGAATTGTCAGATGGATAGTCTGAACGAGATAGAAGAAAATTTTTGACAGCGTCGCGGTTTGTTCGAACAGCCAATCCATCGGGTCTCCAATAATTGAAATGGAAACTACATTACGGAAGGATGTGGGTCAAGAACGATTCAGATTGGCGTTGAAGACGGCGGGTCTGAAGACAAACCCGCCCTACGCAGAGCAATGATTCTTTGTTTTGTAGGGCGGGTCCGTCCGCGAACCCGCCACGGCACAGCGATGAATCGATTAGGGGCAGACGAGACGTCTGCCGCCCACAGCAATTTAGAGAGTCCGGAGCGAATTGAAATTCTTTCAGCCTACCCAGAAGTTGAAATGGTTATTTCTTCTTGAAAAGCCCCTCTAACAGATTGCCAGCCTCATTCTTGAGGGAAGATTTCAGATTCTTGGCAATGCCTGCGTAGTCGACGGTGAGTGACGGCTTCTCCATCGTTCCGCCTATGGAGAGAGGGAGTTTGATACGCTCGGTGCTTGATTCGGTGAACAACCCGGCCAGTCCGCCAGCTAAACCGGATTTCAACAGTTTTTCACTCCACTCACGTGAAAGCAGAACGGTACCCGAATAGGACAGCCCACCGGCAAATTTATAGCCGCCAGTCAGTTCCAGATCGCCGATATCACCAATCACTGTCTTGAGATTATCGAATGAGACCATCCCATCTTTCACGGCAATATTAGAAGCCAACCCTTTGAGGGAATGCTCGGTTCCTACATCCTTGCCAAATTTCGTAGCCACCGAACGAATAGCATCGAGTGCAAAGCCGCTGGTGATCAGTTTGGCGTTCTGGGTTGAACCCTTTCCATTCAACGTCAGTGAATTGAGGAAATCAGATGGCTCCCAGCCGCGGGCATCATACGTCCCGGTTACATCGAGCTTGCCGTACAGGATGCCACTCAACGGTGAAAAGCGAGTGGCGAAATCATTGGCCTCAATTTGCGTGGCCTTGAATTCACCGGTATAACGGGGACTGGCAAAATCATTCAGGTCGATTGTGGTACTGCCGGAGACATCGCCGGAATAGGCTTTTCCTTTCACACCGCTACATTCAATCTTCCGGTCAAAAATCCTGACCTGACCGGTGATATTGGTGAATTCAACACGACTATAGATCATGGTGTCGATCTCGACCGTGCCCCGCCCGTTGATATCGGGTAGAATCATCGGCGACACCGAATCCATCGTCGCTCCTCCCCCTTCCCCGGCGCCGGGAACCGCTTCTGGGAAAAGCTTGTCAAGATCGAATCGATGGGATGACAGCGAAAAGAGAAAAAGCGGCTTTGTCATAGTGGAGCGGTCAAGGTTTTTTGATGGAAGGAGATACGGAAATGGATTGGTCAGTTTCCCCTTCATGGAGACGTCGCTTGAAACAAAGCGAACGGTCATAGCCGTCACGCTGAGCGTTTCGGGGGAGATCAACAGGTCGGCGTCAAGTTGCGTTATCGGCTCGGGGAGCAGAGAGTCGTGATAGGACGCTTTTCGAATTGTCACCGTTCCATTCGGTCGAATCTCTTCATATTTCCTGATCGGTCCCTGCACACTCACCGACATTGCCAAACTTCCGCCCAATCTGGGATTGCCGCTCTGTGGAAGATAGGCCTGCGCCACGGCCAGATCGCCACTAACATCGAGTTTGCCGTCGATGGCCGGTGACAGGGAGAGTGCGCGCACGCTGTCCGCCATGAGGTAGTCATATAGCCCTGTGATGCGTCCGCTAAATGCGACAGTGCCTGATTTCATAGCACCCCTAAATGTATCGATGCGGACAACCTCCTGATTGAAAGACAAATCGAGAGAGAACGAATCAATCGGCTCAGGAAGCATTGACGCCCGATATGCACCCTTTGGCACCCTAATCCGCCCAGACACGGTTCCACTCTTAATATCTTTGATACGCCCGGCGATTTTGGCCTCAATATCGACGGCACCGGTCACTTCGTGATGACCAGCTGACGGTAGAAAGGGTTGCGCCATGGCCAGATCAAGTTGGCCTGCGATCTCGGCCGTTACCGATGGGTCGGCAAAGGTCTCTATCACCGCATGCAATTTGAGGGGTTTGCCATTAAAAGATCCATTTTCGCTCGAGAGCCGGGCGTGGTCTTTTTCGGCGCTGACATGAATAGCGCCAAACTTCAGGTCGCCGGGGATTTTCCCTCCGGAGAGAGAAAGATTTGAAAGGGACATTTCCGTGGAATACTTGAGAGTATCTGCCGACGACGGTTGATAGTTGACGTCGGCTTTGAGTCCAAGCAGGCCGTCGATCTTCACCCCTTCGAGGGATGCAAGGAATTTATCGGGCACAAATGAGAGAAGGGCGCTGATGGGAATATCGGCGCTTTCGACGCTACCATTGGCGGCAAAAGCCCCGGGGGAATGATTGAGCGTTCCCTCTACTGCCACGGCAAGATCGTTGAGAGAAAGCTTGGCTGACGAAACAGTAAGCAGTTTGCCGGGTTGATCATAGGAGGCGGAGTATGACATGGCGACTTTCATCGGCGGAAGTTTGGAGGCGTAGGTAGTGCGAAGAGTATCAATATCCAGTTTTCCCTTTGAGATGAATTTTCCGGATTGGGGAATATCGAGCGATGTATTCAGCGACAATCCCTGCGCCATTACCGACTGGTTGGAACTGTCGTTTACATATGATAACATGCCCTCTTTGATTTCGAGTTGGTCGAATGCGACTGCCGGAGTTGCCACTTTCGCTTCGGGAGGAAGCGCCTCTACTGCCGAAGGAGGAAGTTGAGAATCAACTGACGCGAACGTAAAGTTGTTGGATCAGTTGGGGAGAACGCGCAGGGCTATACTAGGTCTGTCGATCTCGAGACGATTGACGCGATAGTCGCCGGTGAGAAGGGGCCAGAATGCCAGTTTGACATCAACCTGCTCGATTGAGGCGAGATTCCCCTCTCCAAATCCTGGAGGATTGCCTATGGCGACATTTTTGAGCAAAACACCAATTCCTCCCCAGATAGAGACATCGACATCCCCAACCATGACCGGACGCCCAAGGGCGGCGCTTCCTTTTTCGACTGCGAAGGCTTTCGCCTTTTCAATCGGGAAAAAGATCTTTATCAGGATGATGGCAAGGAGGATCAGTCCGGCAATGGAGCCGCCGATCCAAAGTGTGATTCGTCCGATTCGTTTCATGGTTACCCGTGTTACAGTTTGTACACGAGACAGTAGCCGCCAGCGGCATGTGAATCAACTAAAAGTGATTATCCGGAGATTGCTTTAAGGGCGGATTTGTCTTCAGACCTGCCGTCTTTGTCTGTTGCCTCCTGAAAACTGGCGGGTTCGAGGACGGACCCGCCCTACAAAACAAAGAATCCTTTCTTCGTGTAGGGCGAGTTTGTCTTCAGACTCGCCGTTTTCGTCTGTTGCCTCCTGAATACTGGCGGGTTCGAGGGCGGACCCGCCCTACTGTACTCTTTAATTACAGAGTCAGCGATTCCCCCGGCTTGAGCGCCGTCACCTTGACACCCGGTGAAAGCTGAGCCAGACGCGATGGATCGGCGTCGATAACCGGCCACGTGTTGTAGTGAATTGGAAGTACTTGTTTGGGTCTCAGAAACTCAATCGCCCTGGCGGCATCGTCGATTCCCATAGTAAAGTTGTCTCCCACCGGAAGAATAGCGAGGTCGATAGCATTCATCTCCCCTATCAGTTTCATATCATAAAAGAGCCCGGTATCACCGGCGTGGTAAATTGTCTTGCCGCCAATAGTGATGAGAAATCCAACCGGAGGCCCAGCATATTGCGAGGCATCGTCACCATAGCCGCCGCTATGATGGGCGATAGTGAGTTTGATTCGTCCGAATGGAAACTGATGCGCACCGCCGATGTTCATCGGATGAGTGGCAACACCGGCTTTACCGCATATCTGACAGATTTCATATGTCCCGATAACTGTTGCGCCACTGCGCGTTGCCATCGGAATCGTATCCCCGAAGTGGTCGCCGTGGCCGTGGCTTACCAAAATATGGGTGGGCGAAACATTACCGGCCTTGATTGTAGCTGATGGGTTTCCGGTAATGAAGGGATCGACGATAAGAGTATGTGAATCGTGCGTTATGATTACACACGAATGACCGATAAATGTTATTTTTGGCATGTTCTACTCCCGATTTCATGATTCCTCGGCTATGATACCTCCGCCTAATAAAACATCGCCTTGATAAAAGGCAACCGTTTGTCCGGGGGTGATAGCGCGCTGGCTGTCCTGAAAGGTGACCGCAACCCGGCCGTTTTCACGAACTACTATTGTCGCAAGCGCGGGTTGATGCAGGTAACGAATTTTGACTTCGGCGGCGAATTCCGTCTCCTCCGGCTTTTCCATCCAGTTGACATTCATTGCCACGAGACTGCCGCGAAAGAGGGCATCATCATCGCCGACAACGACGCGGTTGTGCGCAATGTCAATCTTCTGAACATAGAGGGGGGTCGGGTACGAAACGCCAAGCCCCTTGCGCTGACCGATAGTATAAAAAGCGGTCCCTTTGTGTCTCCCTAGCACAGAGCCGTTAGCGTGGACTATCTCCCCCTCTGCAAATGATCGCCCCCGCTTGGCCTCATAATCAGAGAGGAAACGGCGGTAATTGTTGTCGACCACGAAACAGATTTCGCGCGACTCGGCTTTCTCGGCGGTACGCAGATCATGTTTTCGGGCAATGTCGCGGACAGCGCTCTTCAGGAGCCCCCCAAGGGGCATGAGCGTGTGGGCCAGGGCTTCCTGATTTAAGCCCCAGAGGACATAGGACTGGTCGCGAGTGCCGTCGAGCCCCTTGCGAATTAAATAGCGTCCCGATTTCCCCTGCTCCACGTAGGCGTAGTGTCCCGTGGCGATATAGTCACACCCGACTTCTCTGGCCTTACGAAAAAACTCATTCCATTTCACTTCGGAATTGCACCGCACACAGGGATTAGGGGTGTGTCCGGCGCGATATTCGGAAACGAAGTTTTCAATCACGGCGTCGCGAAACTCAGCCGACATGTTGAGCACATAGAACGGTGCGCCGATACTATCACACACCATCCGGCAGTCGGTTATGGAATCAAGGGTGCAACAGCGGCCATCCTTGTAGATATCGCCGCCGACGTCCACAAAGTCCCAGAGCTTCATATGGGCGCCGACCACGTCGTAACCCTGCTCCTTGAGCAGCAATGCCGCAACCGAGGAGTCGACTCCTCCCGACATTGCTACCAGTACACGTTTTTTCATTGGATTAGAAAGGAAATACGGAATCCCGCCCCTGGCAAGGGGTCACCTTCCGGCGGTTGGTGAAAGGGACCTGAGCCGATTGATGACCGGCGGAAGAATGTTGAGCACATGGTCAAGTTGTTCACGGGTGGTTGACCGACCCAGCGAGAAGCGGACCGCCCCAAGTGCCACATGCGTGGGAACACCCATCGCCATCAGTACATGTGAAGGCTCCACCGCCCCCGATGTACAGGCGGAGCCTGACGACACCGCTATCCCCTCCATATCGAGGGCAAGGACAATCGACTCCCCCGCAAAACCGGGGAAGGAAATATTGATTGTCGGCGGAACTCGATTTTCAAGGGGGCTATTCATGATCGCATCCGGTATGGTGGTTGTGATGGCCGAAATGAAATAGGTTGCCAGACGGCTCATCGACTCATGGTCTGAGTCGCGGCGGGTGGAGGCGATTTCAAGGGCTTTGGCAAGCCCGACGATACCGGCGATGTTCTCAGTGCCGGGACGGCGCTTCTTTTCGTGCGAACCGCCATAAAACAACGGAGTGATCTTTATCCCCTGTTTGATAAAGAGACCTCCGGAGCCTTTGGGTCCATATATTTTGTGTCCGGTGAGGGAGAGCAGATCAACATCCATCGCTCGCACATCGACCGGAATTTTCCCGACCGACTGGACGGCATCGGTATGAAACAACGCCCCCCTGGCATGCGCCACTTTGACGAGAGCGCCAATATCCTGAATTGTGCCGGTTTCATTATTTGCATGCATGACAGAGACAAGCGCAGTCTTGTCGCTGACCAGTTCGGCGAGCGTTTCAGGGCTGGCAAATCCTTTGCTGTCGACCGGTAGGATCGACACTTCCCACCCATGGTGATCCTGCAGATGGTGCGCCGCCTCAAGGACAGCATGATGCTCGGTTGCTCCGATAACAAGATGCTTCCGCCTCTCCTGCAACTGAAAGGCGGCGCCGAAAACGGCCAGATTATCCGACTCAGTGCCTCCTGATGTAAAATAGAGTTCGGATGGCTGGCAATTGATGACGCGTGCGATAGTCTCGCGTGACTGCTCAAGAGCGA
>JBBTMW010000003.1:0-20502 GCA_038067995.1 Candidatus Zixiibacteriota bacterium | reverse complement strand
CCACGTGCCGCCCGCATTCTGTTCCCACGCATATAGTGGCTGGCCGTTGACCTTGTGCACAGTCACCTCCGTCACGGTCATATTCCCTGGGTTACCACTTAGAAAGAAGTCGACATCATAGACTGGTCCATCGGTTCCAACCAAATCTACACAGGCAAACTGAAGTCCGCCGCCAAGGTCGGCGAGATACTCCATGTGGATTCTCACCAACTTGAGCTTCAACTCCGTCCCAAGATGAGTCAGGCGATAATACCCACTGTCGGCGGCAGATTTTTCGGCAATGTGCCCTTCAATCGCAACGGCTATTTGCTCGATGCTCACGTTTTGCTCCTGAGGATCGTTGGCGGCATCGGTCCCAACCGCCATTCCCAGCAACAGAACAAAAATCGCTCGTTTCAGTGTTCAGCTCCTTCCTGACTCTGAGGCCGAAGTGTGCGAGAAAGATCACTTACTCGGGGGTTTCGGGTGTTCAACTCATTTCGGATGCTCAGACTTCTTAGCTTCCGTTTGTTTACTCACTTCAAACACGCGCGCTTCGGCGTAGATTTTGCCCTTGATAGTCACAGTTTCACCGTGATGCTCCTTGATGTACGACTGTGCATCGTCAGTATCAAGATAGTGTAGAACCCACCCTTTCATTTCCGCGACGTCTTTTCCTTCCACAGTTGCCGCAGAAACTTTCAGGGCGTGTCTGTGTCCGTAGGTTTCGCACTGCGCCGCGGCTCCACTTGCCTTCTTGAGCGAACAGCCAACGCAGAAATTCTCTCCCACGAGAGTTGCCTCGACGGCACTGGCTGGTGTGGCTTTACTGGTGGTGGCTTGCGTGGTTTGTTTTTTCGGGTGTTCCGGATGCTCCTGCGCCGACACCTGCGTGGCAATAAAAATTCCCAGGAAAACCGCAAGTACTCTGCTCTTCATAGGTTACCTTTCTTGTTGTTCCGTAGCGTTGTTCGCTCGAATTCTAATGCATATGCTCATTTCTGAAGACCCTTTTCGTCGGCGCCTTGTGTTACTCCGGATTAAACAACGTCTATTTGTTTTTGTTCCTGGCGAAATTGGGCGTTCAAATCAAATCGCCCCAGCATACCACAGGCGTCCAAAACACGCTCCGCTTATACTATTAGTTTGGCCTTGAGTGGCGGCTTTTCTCACTTTTCGGAAAACAGTCTCGACCTAAAGAGGCTTAACCTGTATTCGTGATTGACGTAGTTCGAGATTGTGGCGATTTCGACGAAAAAAACAGGAGAGCCCTTTCGCCTTGTTCCGACTGGTAATCCAATCAGTCGATGGAACTCTAGCCATTAGGGCTTGTTGAAAAACCTCTTTTTTCTCGCCTATGCCATTACCGGTTCGTCAATTGCCCGATCGTTCTGACAATATTGCCAGATTGCTTGTTTTGTTCGCCAAATGAGGGCCATCGCGGTTCTCAGCGCATTCGAATAGCCAAATATAGACGACAATGAGGTTACCAGCCTCTTGAAATTGAGGACCGCCGCGAACAAGAGGCACTGAATCCGCATGTTAGACAGACCTCGCCGCCATGCCCGCTTTAGTCCGTGTCATTGCTTCGCCTCCGCAGAGATCCCCTCAATGACCGGCGCACGTCGTCGATATAATGCCCGAAACTCTCAGTGAGACTGTCGCAATATGGAAGTCATCGATGCGGATGGCATGTTCGCAGGTCTCGGCAGATAGAACTTCCAGTTGCCATCTGTGGAGAGGGACACACACTGCCACATCCCAATCGTAATCACCATCGTTTAAGTAACCAAACGTACCACTGACATTCACCCACCGACCCACCATTTGCTGGGAAATATCCTCTTGATCTGTTAGATCGTTTTCAAATGTTGGTGCCGTGCCTATTTCATGCAGAGAAGATTGCTCAGTCGACCCGGGCCAGATTTGATAGAGAGGAGATATTACTTTATCTTGAATTGTTCCGCTCACTGCATTCAATGGAATTCGACCTGGTCGCTCGAGATCAGTTAAGTCAACCTGATCACTGTCGAGTTTCCGTTGCCTAAATGTCTGCCTGAAATCTATTCATATTGGTCAACCCTTGTCAAGAGATGACTTGGTGATGACCTTCCCACGGATTTTGTATCACTTTGAATGTTGATCACGCGATAGCTAATTCCATTGTATTTCTTCGCACACCCAATCTTCGGATCATCACCACAATCTCGCCCTCATCCTCGCGGTCACACTGGCAATGCAGGTCCACCTCTGAACGAGTAGTTCGCGATTCTTTTGAGATTAATAATGCTGATAACGGGATGTGCTATGCGTTCACGTTGTGGGTCATTGATGCCTCAATCGAAAAACGGTTGATCGGTTCCGAAGGCGCGGGATCAGGTGTTTAGGAACTGCGGAAAATTCGATTTCAGCCATTGCTGCAGTTGTCCGCGTAGATCCTTGGCAATCTCCAGTGCCTCGGTTACTTCGGCTTCGGTAGCCGTTCCGGCAGCGTCGTAGCTGATTATGGCACGCTTGCGTCGGATCGCCTGAAGTGCAGTGATCAAATCTGAATCGATTTTGAGAGTGTACCGGAGAGAATCAATTGTGCGATAGTGATGTCCGTCTCCTTCCTAGGCCCGGTACCCACTAACCCGCAACGCGACAGTAGCGCAACCGAGGGATGCGTTGTATGCTATAGCCAACCGCCAGTCAGTTGATATAACCTGCTTTTCGGCTTCTCCGAGATCACGCTCTACTTTTCCCAGAAGCTCTTTGACTTCTTGGGAGCTAGTGGCATGCGGTTTCAGCCACTTATTTTTTAGCCATTCGTCCAATGTCATCAGGTGATCCTATCACAAAGAGTTTTTCGGAATTGAGAATAGTTTGGAGGAAATGATTCTTGTCCTCAAGCTTTGAACTGAACTCATCAAGTGAGAACAGCGCCGCGTTGACCTGTCGTCCAAGAGTTTGCTCAACCCCAGCCAGAGCAGCGGTTAATTTCCGAAAAGTCAAATTACCTACAACCAATAGATCGACATCACTCTTGCCCGTATCACTGGATGCCGCGATCGATCCGTAGACGCATGCTAGCTGAATGTTCGTTTCAAGTGGTCGCAACGCCTCAGCCAGAGAGCCAACTACACCAAAGGTCTTGATCACGATCGAGCGTAGTTCAGCATGGATCATGCAGTCAAGGTCGGCCTGGTAGTAGTGTTGCCTTCCCATTGTCTCAGTCCGAACAATTCCGGCGTCGGTAAGTAGCACCAGCTCCCTTTTCAATGACCCCGTAGAAGATTTTACCAGACGAGAAAGCTCCCTGAAGTAGTATCGGTTTTCTGGTGTAATTAACAGAACGGTAAGGAGCTGTCTCCTCAGCCGTGGGAACAGCAGTTCACCAATACTCTTTGGCTTTATTGCTTTAGACTTTGTTGCTTTAGGTTTCGTAGTTCTCATTTCTAGACCGAAAGTGCTCATTTTGAGACCATCTGTCAAGAGTTATCGGCAACTGCAAGAGAAACGCCACTAGTATCAAACCAAGCAGCCCACACAAAAAGTCGCACACTTGGACTTCTTTATCCACGTTCAAATTTGTTACGGGTGTCCAAATAGTGTCTGTGAGTGCTCCAAAATGCTCCAAATTGATCCAAGATAATACTTGCAATGAAGTGCGCTATCGCTTTATATGACAATGGAATACGTTGATTGATAGAATGTTACAAATCTAGGTCGATCGCTTTTTAAGTCCCTGGTGTCTACCACTTCCACCACTCCGGCAATGCGTGATGCAACATCAACTTACACGAATTCCAATAAACCCGCAAGAAACAATTAGTCCCTAGTGTCCCCCGCTTTCAGCAACTCAACTGTATGATTGTCATTGTGTTCACACTGGGTCAGTGGAGGTCACGGAGTAGACACTATTTGGACACAAATGATGACAGAGGTGGGGGAATCTCCAGAGGAACTTTTGCGTGTGCTCATGACTAATCCGCAACAGAGGAGCAGTGACTGCAAATGGTGTCTTAGGACCTCTGGATATCAAACTGTGCCATATTATCTCATGCCTCTGCAGGGTAGATTATGAGGCTTTCGCCCAAGTCGCAACCAAGAAATGCGGCAATGGCAAGTGTTGACACACTCGCTTCCAAATCGAAAAACTGAGCTGATTTGGGAAAACAAGTACGATGGGTACGGTAAAAGCGGTGAGGTCGACATTGCCTGGAGCTCTATGCCTATGCAGATGATCGAGACAATCGTCGCTCCAATTCAAATAATCAGGTAGGGATATTGGTTCGTGGACGGCTAATCGACACCAACTAATTCAGCGACTTGTTGTTCTATTTGCACTGAGGGCTTAGTCCAATTTCGGGGAAACGATAGCGTGAATGAAGTTCCTTCGCCTATAGCCGACTCGACTGAAATCCTTCCGCCGTGAGCTTCCACAATACTTCTTGTGATACACAGCCCCAATCCGGTACCATGCGCTTTACCAACTGTAACGAACGGATCAAAGAGCGTATCGCGAATTTCAGCCGGGATGCCGGGACCCGAATCCTCGATGCGAATGAACGCGCTTTCCTCCGTAACGGTCAGAAGTAGCCGTATTTTTTCGCCACTTTGAGAAATGCTTTTTGCGTTGTCCAGAATATTGGTCACGGCTCGCACAATTTTTTGCCGATCAAGCGTGAAGACTGGTGAAGCAAGTGGCGCGATGTTCTCACGGTAAACCAAGCCTATCTTGTCCCGTTCGAGCAGAAAGGTATGCTTATCCACAAACTCCTGGAGCAAGTGACTCAGATCGACTTGTCCGAGCGCCAATTCAACGTTACCGCGAGCGTAATCCAGAATCTCCTTTGTCATGGCCACCATTCGCTGAACCTCATCCTCAATTATGCCGAGAAACTTAGCTCCAGTGGGGTCAGAGCTGTACTTCACCGAAAGCAGTTCCGCACAATTAGAAATGACCTGCAATGGGTTCTTGAGATCATGGAGCACCGACGCCGACGCTTCACCGATGGATCGAAGCCGCTCTGATGCCCGTAGCCTTTCTTCGGCCGCTTTGCGGGCGCGGCGCTCCCCTGCTTCATGGACCTCCCTCTCAATCGCGGCGACCAGCCGTTTCGGCCGGTCCTTCATAACATAATCATGTGCGCCGCTCTTCATGGCTTGTACGGCCAGGTCTTCGCCGATACTACCCGAAACCACGATGAACGGAATATCCACATCCGTCTGGCGGGCCAACTGCAATGCCTCACAAAGCGTAAAGTTCGGCATATTGTAGTCGCAAAGGATTACATCCCATGGCCGCGACAACAGCGCGTGCTCCATCGTCTCGCTCTGAGCGACCACTTTGTATTCGACGGTGTATCCAGCCCGCTCAATCAGCTGTTTGAGCAACAATGCATCGTTTTCTGAATCATCGACGAACAAGACTCTGAGATTATTCATAAGTTCATAGCTCCCCTCGAATAGTTTTTGGCAGTTCATTTAGTAACAGCCAGTAGATGCCAAGTTGACGCACTGCGTCAACGAATTCCGGGAAATCGACCGGCTTGCGGACATAACTATTGGCTCCTAATAAATACCCCGATATCATATCCTGTTCTTCTCGGGAAGATGTCAGAATTACGACCGGAACGAGCCTTGTTTTTTCATGCGCCCGCATGCGACGAATCACTTCCAAGCCATCTATCTTCGGCAGTTTGAGGTCGAGCAGAACGACTTGCGGAAGGGAGCGTCCGTCATTGCTTGATGTGCCGTCCGATCCAAGAAGATAGTCGAGAGCCTCAACTCCGTCACGAGCGACGACCACCTCGTTGACAACATTGTTTTTCTTGAGTGCCCGAAGCGTCAGGTCAACGTCGTTCTGATTGTCCTCGACCAGTAAAATCACTTTCCTATGCATGAACAAATACCTCCTGTGGTTGCTCACAAGTGAAATAGAATGTAGCGCCCTTTTCAACGGCGCCAGTAGCCCACACGCGTCCACCGTGGCGACTGATGACCCGTTGCACGGTGGCAAGCCCGACTCCAGATCCCTCAAACTCGTCGGCCGCGTGCAGTCGTTGAAACGGTTTGAAGAGTTTCTCGGCGTACTTCATATCAAAACCGGCGCCGTCGTCTCGAACAAAAAAGACGGTCTGCCCGTCGATCACTTCGGTGCCGACCTCGATTTTGGCGGTTCGGTGTCTGCTTGTGTACTTCCACGCATTGTGTAGCAGATTCTCCAGCGCAATGGACATCAAAGAGGAGTCGCCGTTGACCCGCATACCGTCGGCAATAACGAATTCCACCTCCCGCTCCGGATGCAATTTGTGCAGATCATCTGCTTTCTTTGCGACAATTGCGCTCAGGTCTACGGCTTCGCGAGCCAACTCCTTTCGGGTGACTCGTGAGAGGGCCAGCATATCGTCGATCAGTATTCCCATGTCATTGGCCGCTCTGCTGATCCGGCCAAGACACCCCTTGCCATCTTCAT
Source organism: Candidatus Zixiibacteriota bacterium (assembly GCA_038067995.1). Taxonomy (GTDB): domain Bacteria; phylum Zixibacteria; class MSB-5A5; order GN15; family FEB-12; genus JBBTMW01. The sequence continues at coordinate 14,063 of JBBTMW010000003.1, read as the reverse complement.
CGAGCTTTGCCACGTGGTCTTCAAGCAGTATTTGGCTGAACCCGCCAATAGCCCGCAGGGGTGCCCGCAAGTCGTGCGAGACGGAATAGGAGAACGCCTCCAGTTCCATGTTGACCGCTTGTAGCGCGTTGGAGTGCCGCAACAGGTCGGTGTTCAGACGTCGAACCGCCTCCTCGGACTCCTTGCGGCGCATGATGATCCACAGTTTGTTCAACAGGGAAGTCATGGCATTAATGTCGGAAGTCAAATAGGGTTCTGCTTTGTTTGCCACGGCGGCGACAGCGACAACGCGCTCCCCATCGAATACAGGCACAGACATAAACCGGCGGATCGGGACATGTCCCTCTGGCAAACCCTTCTTCATCTTTATGCGGAGCGCCGTAGTCGTTGATCACCAGCGGTTTGCGCTGACGGACACAATCCCCCCACAACCCGGCTTCGCGAAGAGGATAGACCACCGGCTTTTCAGTCATCGCGCACTGCGCCATCGCCTGCTTCGACCAATTGTGAATGGTCATCACCGACTCCGCCTCATCTATGAGGCCGATAAACGAAAGCTCACTTTGTGTTATCTTCAAACTCGCTTCAAGTACAAAGTCAAAGAGCTGTTCTTGCGGAGAGGATTCTATTTTGTGCAAATCAAGCAATGCTTGAGTTCGGACCATGTCCAGTGCCTGTTCCGCTTCCACCCGCTTGCGGGCGCTGATATCGACGATGAAGGCCATAGTGAACTTGCCTTCGCCCGTCTGAATCGGACTCAGGCCGATTTCCGTCATGAACTCCGTTCCGTCCTTTTTTCTGGCCTGGATGTCTCTATCAAGGCCCATTTGTTGAGTCTCGGGTGAGCGGTTATAGGACGCGCGCTTGTCAACGTGACTGCTCCGATGTTGCATCGGCATCAGAATTTCGACCGAATGCCCAAGTAGTTCCTCCCGGCGATAGCCAAAGAGGTTTTCAGTGGCCGCATTTACAAGAACGATGCGACCCAAATGATCGACCACCACAATGCCGGCCGGCGAGGACTCGAAGAGAGCTCGGGCTTTTTCCTCACTTTGCCGGAGAGCCATAGCAGCCTGCACGCGTTCAGTAACATCCGCCGCGATGCAGGTCATCCGGCAGATGCCCCCTTGCTCATCTCTGATCGGAAAACCTTTGTCCCGAATCCAGCGGACTGAGCCATCTGGCCGTACAATCCGGTATTCCACGTCCCAAATCCCTTGTGCATGTTGTTCCAGATTCGCCAGAATGCGATCCCTGTCTTCCGGATGAATCAGATCGAGGAAAGATTGTGGAGATTCGTAGAGGCTCTCACGCGACCGGCCCCAAAGGCGCTCGTAGGCAGAGTTGATGAAGAGCATCTTAGTGATTCCGGGGTCGGATAACCGGACGACATCATCAAAGCTCTCGGCCATCTGGCGAAACTTCTCCTCGCTATCTTGTAACGCCGTCGCCGCCCGTTTGCGCTCGGTGATGTCGCGCACAAAAGCCACGAACTGGCCACCTTGGAACGGACGGTACTGGACACTGACTTCGATGTCATAGATACTCCCATCCTTTCGGCGGTGCCGGGATTCAAAGCGATCCTCACCCTGCGCCAATATCTTTTGAATGTGGGCGGCTGTGTCAACCCGCGTCTCAACGGACTCTAGATCGGTAACGCCCATAGTCAGCAATTCCTGCGCGCTATATCCGCTCATCCGGCAATAAGCCTCATTGACGTCGATCAGACTTCCCTGAGTGTTCACCAGCCAGAATCCGTCCATGGCCGAATGGAGGATGGCCCGATGCCGTTCCTCAATCTCGTGAAGCGCCATCTCAGCCATCTTGCGGTCAGTGATATTTCGATGAATCGACGCAGAAGCGATTACCCCGCCATGCGCATCGTGCAGAGGAAAGGCTGAAGCCGATACTTCAATCAGTCGCCCAGTCTTGTGTTTTAATGTTGTCTCATAAGAGGCAACACACTCACCGCGATTGAGACTCTCTAGATTGGTTTGTAAGAGAGTGACGTTCTCTGGCAAGGAGAGCATGCTGATCGGCTGTTCAATCGCTTCCTCGGCATTGTATCCATACATCCGTTCAGCTGAGGTGTTCCAGGTCTTGATGATCCCGTTGGGGGTGAAGCTAATGATTGCATCCTGTGACGATTCAATGATGGTTGCGAGAGATGATAACGCTTCCGTAACTCGACGCCGATCTGCGATTTCATATCCAATCCCAAGAACACTCAAACCGATTCCGAGCAAAAGAAACGCAATAGATGTATTTAATGCCATTGGTATCGATGAAGTATTGCGTAGCAGGGGCAACCCATAGGCGTAGCCGAGCAAGAAGGTTAGCCCCACCACCATGACAGCGGCCGATATCCCTATCGCCATGTATCGAATGGGTTTCTTTGACGGTGCAAATAGCGCCGCCACCATTGCACAGGCAGTAAAGACAAAGCTGATCGCGGTTGGAAAAGCCATTCGGCCGGTCGGAGCCAAACTGAACGAATTCTGAACCGGCGGTAGTTCCAGTTCTATAAATCCAAGATCAACGTTTATCGTGAATTCGATTAGGCGCGTCAATACCGGCACAAGACCGATGCTCATCAGGATTATGAAATACCTGAGTTGTCTGTTATGCGACGAGGCGAGAAGAATGAGTGAACCACCGTATGCCAAGAATGAGATGGTTGTGCTTGGTGCCATTGGAAACAGATTCGTTCCAAAACTGGCCAACCAGCTGATTCGGTTCAACCATCCTATGATAGCCAGAAGGGCAATGCCGATGACCAAGGCCCCGCATACCCGAATGAGAACGACCGCCATGCGAGGCAACGTGAGGGAGGCCGGTATCTTCGCAGTCCCCAATGCCAACTGGGGAATATTATTTTGTTTATTCACTAATTTCGCTCCACCAAAAATGGGGGCAAGAAATACCTGCTCCAGCCCTCCTTGTATAATGTGTCGTCAAATATTTAGCAAAGTTTAACTCAAAGGGATTCGTCGGAAGGGGGCAACACACTTCTGACCGCCGATGGGTCAGCAGAATCAGCCGGTGCTGGATGCCAACTCCCGAAACCCGAGTAAAGAAGACTGATATCCGTCGAATTTGAACTTCATGGAATTGTCGAGTGAGAAGTCCGGCTTAGAGTAATTTCGGCCAATTTTTCAGTTTTTTTTACTTTCGGCCAAGCTTGTCGGGCGGCTGAAGAATTCCCCTCTACTTGCCGAAAACAGGATCATGGGGAGTCCCAGTGAAAATAGACTATGAACAACGAATCTTCGATACTCGAGCGAACCGCCGACCTCGCAACGTCCGTGAAGTTGCGCAATTCATTTGCCGTCTTAGTCGTAGACGATGAGGCGACAAATGCAGTCTTGCTTTCGGAAGTACTCAAACAGGAAGGTTTCACCTGTGACTATTCTCTCAGCGCACAGGAGGCGCTGGAACGGCCGGATATCGGCACAATCAGTCTGGTTGTAACGGACATTCGAATGCCCGGCATGTCCGGAGTGGAGTTGGCAGAATCGCTCCAAAATCGAGGGGACTGTCCGCGGATCATTTTCATAACCGCTCAAGCGGAACTCCAAGTAATCTCGCGGGCAATGACGCTACAACCCTTCGGTTACATGGAGAAACCGTTTTCGATAGTTCAGTTCAGAGAACTTGTCGAGAGGGCTTTTCAAGAATACTGCGAAGAAGCTACTCATCATCAGACACTGGTCAACCTGGCTGACGAGGTAAAAGAACAAGAGAAGGAACTTGAGTTTCGCACCGAACGCCTTGTGTCAGAACAGGAGCTGATTCAGGGTATTATCGGAAATGCCACCTTTGGCCTGATCGCCGTTGACGACCAATTGCAAACCTATCTGCTAAACGAAGTGGCAACGAATCTCCTGCAGTTAAAGCTACAGTCTACTAAAACCTACCTCGGAGTTCCCCTAATCGACTTGCTTCCTGCCGAATGCTCGCAGGATGTCATGGATCTTTGTACAACCGTCATTACCAGCGGACAGTTACTGGAAACGAATTTCCGAAATCCACTTACCGAACGCCTGCTTAGCATAGTCTCCTACCCCGTGTGGCGTCGACAGACTATAAACGCGGCAGTGTTAGTCATACACGATGTGACGGACAAAGACATATTGCAGAAGCGGCTTCTGCAGTCTGCCAAATTGGCCTCGATTGGGGAGCTTGCAGCCGGTATCGCTCATGAGATCAACAACCCGCTGGGGTTTGTAACCAGTAACTGCAATACGCTGGCCGGCTATGTCGACGCGATTACGAAATATCTGCACGCACTGGAAAACAACTCGAAAGATCCGGCGCTGTCGGAGGCAATGCAAGCCGAATTGAATGAACTTAGAACGTCGCTTGACATGGCGTACATCGTCGGAGACCTCAAGCCCTTGGTTGCCGAGACTCTTGACGGCCTGGGGCGAGTGTCCAAGATTGTGAGGGACCTCAAGACATTTGCTCGGGTCGAAAGCGACAGCCCACAGCTCAGCAACCTCAACGCGCTCATAGAGGACGCGCTAAATCTGGTTCGCAACGAAACCAAGACGAAGCTTGATATTCAAAAGCAGTTTTCCGAGCTGCCGGAGTTTCTCTGCTTTCCCGGCCAATTGGTTCAGGTGTTTACGAACATGTTTGTGAACGCCGCCCAAGCGGTTGCTAAACACGGCACACTAACGATTCGAACTACCTGTGAGACAAATATCCTATGTGTCGCGATCAAAGACGACGGCGAAGGCATTCCGGAGAAGCATCTGTCTCGGGTATTCGACCCGTTTTTTACCACGAAGCCACCTGGCAAGGGAACCGGAATGGGCCTGAGCATATCGTATGGGATCGTAGAGCGCCACGGCGGATCCATCACCGTGAAGAGTGAACCTGGCGAGGGCAAAGAGTTTGTGATACTATTGCCGTTGAATGGCGTGGAAGCTCAGTCAACGCCCGGCGCATCCTGAGAAGACGAGAGGAGTTGTGATATGACCAAGTACACTGTCTTGTTCGTAGACGATGAACCAAACATTTTGCGTGCGCTCGTGCGGCTCTTTCACGGAGACCACATCAATATTCTCACCGCCTCCAGCGGCGATGAGGCGCTTGAAATAATGCGGAATAAAAAGGTTCAAGTGCTCGTAACCGACAACTTAATGCCCGGCATGCAAGGTGTAGAATTAGTCAGGAGAGCAAGAGACATTTTTCCTGATATGATTCGGATCATCTTGTCAGGGCATTCCGACTTAGAGGCTGTTTTGAAGGCTGTAAACGAAAGCGAAGTCTTCCGCTTTGTACTTAAGCCCTGGACCGATGCCGACCTGAAGGCAACCGTCCACATCGCGCTCGCCCAATACGGTCTCCAAGAAGACATCGATCGCCTAAAGAGCGATCTGGCCGAAAAAGATCGATTGATTAGGTACCTGACAAACCGTCATCCTGATCTTTTTAAGTCTTTACCGGATCATCCGGAATACGAGATCGAATCTGGAGCGTCAACTGCCACTGCTGAAGCTATAACAGAAGGAAAGAGTTGATATGCCTCAGGCAGTTCAGATTGAGCTCGAATATCCATCGACGTTGCTGCCTATCCCCTTTGTCACTCAACTGCACTCGTTGGAGAACGTATGAACACAGACTCACAGCCAAACCGGAACCGGGCATGCATCCTCTTTGTCGATGACGAAGTATCCATTCTCAATGCTTTGCGACGGCTTTTCCACAACGAGACTGATATGGACTGCCATTTTGCCTCTTCCCCAATGGAAGCCCTCCAGATTCTGACCGCGCAAGACGTGGTTGTACTTGTCTCCGATCACCGAATGCCACAAATGACTGGCGTTGAATTTCTTGCTCGTGTCAAAGAAAAACGCCCCGGAATTGTCACTATGATGATTACGGGACAGGCCGATATGGCAGCCATGCAAAAGGCTGTCAACGACGGAGAAGTCTATCGTTTTTTCCAAAAGCCGTGGAATGACGAAGAACTGGTTCGGGCTGTACAGCAGGCAGTCGAGTTCCAACGCCTCCGTTCGGAAAACGTGAAACTTTTGGCTACGACTAAAGAACAGAATGCGAAACTTGCCCAGATGAATGCCAGCCTTGAAACTCAAGTAAATTTGAGAACACAACAGCTCGCCGATGCACTCCACACTGCCAGATCAGCGAGCCAGAATCTGGAAGACTCACTATATGGTTCAACCAAGGCCTTGTCTGTGCTCCTCAGACTATCTCGCCCGGAACTTGGTAGCCACTGTCATCGTGTTGCCGAGTACGCCATCGACATAGGTAAAGCAATGGGATTCAAGTCAAGAGAGCTTAGGGAGTTAGAGATTGCGGCGCTCTTACATGATGGCGGCAAGCTTAACCTTCCCAACTGTTTGATAGACAAATCTCCCAAAGACCTTAATAGAGAAGAGACTCTTTTGTACCGAACCCATCCTGCGCTCGCACGGGAGTTCTGCAAATCTATACCTTCTTATGCACGAATCGGTGAGATTATATATGCCCACCATGAACGGCTTGACGGATCTGGATTTCCGGAAAAATTGAAGGGAGACGATGTTCCGTTTGAAAGCTACATCATCGGGATCGTCGACGAGTATGATCATCTCATTCGTCACCACGCCAACAATCAGCAACTCGCTTACCAATACGCGTGTGAGAACCTCGCTGAATTATCCGGGTCAAAGTTTCCCTCTGCCCTCGTACAGAGGGTTCTTGATTATATTCAGGAAATCATCAACCGATCAGTAGGGCAGGATGTCGTACGAGTCGGACTTTCCGATCTGGCGCCAAATATGAAGCTCGCCCATGACATCTATACGATGAGTGGATCGCTTCTCCTTGCTTCAGGTCAATCGTTAAATTTACAGCAAATAGCTCGAATAAGATCAATTGCAAATCTTGATCCAGTTGCCGGAGATATTTTTGTGTCTCAGAAGTCGAAGCAGCAGGTCCGCTGAACTGGCTAGGCAAGATTGAGCCGATTTCCTATCGCGAAGCGTTGAACAACACTACCTCCATTGATTCACTCTGACTGTCTCACTGGACATTTTTTGATTGCGGCGGATTCATTGGAACTAATTATTCAGTGAGTTGCTGTGATAAAGATGGGGACGCCAACAATAGCGGCGGCATCAGCATCGCCGATGTATCGTCCCTTGTAAAATACCTTTTCAAGGGTGTACTAATCACAACCTGTCCATAAACTATTGAACTCACTCTTTTTCTTCAAAAGCAGTCGCCATTGTACGGATGGCGAGGCCTTTTTATATTCCGTGCGCCCATCAGATACTATTGCTGACCAATTGCCGCTTCGAGTCATGCGGCACTTTCGGTCACCAAGTTGCAGAATTCGTCTCACAGAGTCCCAATAAAACAGCTGTTGATTCGTCTTTGTAACCAGCTGAACAATTCACTCACATGTTAACGAGCTCGGACTTATTTATCCACGTTCACATTTGTTACGGGTGTCCAAATAGTGTCTGTGAGTGCTCCAAAATGCTCCAAATTGATCCAAGATAATACTTGCAAAGAAATGCGCTATCGCTTTGTGTGGCAATGGAATACGTTGATTGATAAGATGTTACAAATCTTGGCGGATCGCTTTTTAAGTCCCTGGTGTCTACCACTTCCACCACTCCGGTAATGCGCGATGCGATGGGGAAATTACGCAGATTTTTAGCGGAAAACAGGCTGGCCGAAAACCGCTCCGCTGGTACGAACTCTCATAGCTCTCTTCAAAATTTGTTGTAACATTTGACTGTTTCATGTGTCATTGGTTTTGGAAAGATGAAAAACGAGAACAGTGACCCTCAAGACTGGCAGGCCTTCTGCCAAGGAGACAACAGCGCCATGGTCCGCCTCTACACCCGGCATAGCCCAGCAATCTTCTCCTACTGCCTCTACCTCAGCGGCAATAGGACTCAGAGCGAGGACATAGTCCAGGAAGCCTTTCTCAAACTGATGGCGACGGGGCAAAATGGTAGAGCAGTGCAATCAGTACGAGCATGGCTGATTGTCACTGCCCGCAACATGGTTCTTAACCATGCCACCAGAAACCGCGAAGTAGCAATCGAAGGCCTTTCCGACGCAGTATTCGCAAGTCAAAGTGACACAGAGTTGGCAATGACGGTCAAGCGGCTCTTAGAAGGGTTGAATATGGACGACCGGGAGCTTTTCCTCCTGCGTGAACATCAGGGATTCAGCATCCGGGAGATTTCGCAGATGCTCGCACTTTCCGAAGAAAATGTGCGGGTACGCCTATTTCGCATCCGCAAGCAGATGAGAGAACAAGTAAGGAGATGACCATGCATAGCTGTGACAAATATCAACAGATGATTTCAGCCTCACTCGACGAGACTCTTGCGACCGATAAACATGCTGAACTCGATCAGCATATGGCGACGTGTGCCGAATGCCGGGCGTTTCTGCAATCGAGCCTGAATGCGCGTGCTGTATTGAGCGCCCTCCCCTTTCAATCACCGACAGGCGCACCACCAACGCTGTCACGTCAGAGCTGGTGGAAGAGAAGTGTAAGCGTTCCTCTGCCTCTTGCCGCCGCAGTGATAATTATCATGGCATTGGGGTGGATGGTGCAGTTCAATTCAAAGAACCCGCCTGATTCGGTTGCTCCCTCAATCCAAACATTCGAAGAGAGGGGAAACGAAGTTATTGTTCTCGCGCCGGGGAGTGCAGTGCTGGTCAGTTCTACAACGCAATCAAATGAAAAGGCAGGAAACAGATGAAACTACTCAGTCGAATCACGTTGCTGTTGCTATTCTGCGCAACTTGTCAGGCGCAACAGCTCTATCTTCAACTTGAAGCTCTTCAATTTGCGAACGACACTCTCACTCGTGATAGGGCAAGCGGGAGCGCAAGAATCTCATTCAAAGAAACGATGTCGGATGTTTTCTATTGGAGTGACGGTGGCAGTTCAGGGACATTTGGGGGGAGCATTTGGAGAGATCGTGCGCCATCTGCCTCTATAGAGACTTACTGCCACTTCACACTTCGCGGCAACCCGGCAAAGATGCGGTTAGTCGGGACGACTATAGCTATCAGAGTAGTGGACGGCAACGCCATCGAATCAGGCCACAGAGAGACACTTGATACACCGGTTCTTATCAACCAGCCTATTGATCTCAATATTGGAATGCTCCCCAACGGTCAGCGAGTGGTTCTACGGGCAACCATTCGTGACGCCTTGCCTTCCCTATTATTCGAGTGCGGCATCAATCAGTTGAAGCTGATTACAATCAATTATAACGAAAGCAGAGTATATAATATGGTGCAGAACTCACGGGGGCTGGCACCGTCATCGCAACCACTCGCCACGGAGTTCAGCATTCCGGTTGATTCTTCAGTATGGCAACACATGAAATATGAGGCGGATATTCGCTTTGTGCCATCCATAGATGATATCCGCTCGGCGACAACGAGTACGATGACAATTATTCGCCGCTATGCAATAGATACTCTTCACTACGGCGATTCGTTTGTCCCTGATGTCCACTACGAATCCAAGTATTCCAAGGAGCTGACATTTTTCCCCGGGAGGGCGATGAAGATAGTCATTCCGCCCGATACACCGTCAATTCATGGGTTCAACGTGCAAGACACACTGATAGTGCTCCCGGGGAAGTGAGAGGGCCGGGAATATCCACAAATGGGAGTATGCCGTGCAGAACAAAGATGGCGGGTTCGCGAACGGACCCCGCCCTACTAAGACAAAGAATAGCGAGGGTTCGGGGAGAACACCGCGCTACAATTAAGATGGGTTCCGGCTCGCGCTAAGCTCGGCCGTAATGACTAAGACAAGCGTGCAATTGAATCTTGCGGGGGTCGTTAATAGGGCATACATCTTATAGTTGTATGCTGAGTAACCTGCCAGGTCTATGTCCCTAAAGCGCACGCTCTTAAAGTTCGAGCACCGTCGCCAACCACTGCTTTCGCGAAAGCACTTCCTGCGGCGCCTTGCCTGGTCTTTTCTGTCGGCACTACTCTTGTTGGCAGTATGGATGATTCTCGGCATGGTCGGCTACCATTGGCTCGCCGATTTGCCGTGGATGGACGCCTTTCTCAACGCCTCCATGATAGTCGGCGGTATGGGGCCGGTCGATTTGTTGACAACGCCATCAGCTAAGCTATTTGCAGGGCTGTATGCCATTTTCAGCGGCGTCATGTTCTTAGGCATCTTTGGATTATTAGTAGCGCCGGTGCTTCATCGCTTCATGCACCGCTTCCATTTGGAATCCGAAGAGAAGTCCTGAACTGGCCTTCCCTTTCCCTTACTTCTGAATCCCCCACTTCACTGTCCCACGTGTCGCGATCAGGAGAAAGACGAACGTGTAAAGAACGGCCAATTCGCCGTCATTCACCCCCGGCAGGAAATTAGAATCGAACTGAAACTTCCAATGAAACTGCATATAGGCCACGGCCATCGTACCGCTTGCGAGAAAGGCCGCCCAGCGGGTTTGAAAGCCCACCATAATCAATACACCGCAAACCAGTTCGATGAGTCCACCGATCCATGCCTGTGTACCGAATTCGGTGGCTTGGTCGGTCAGCACGCCAAAGATTTTCTGAACTCCGTGAAATGAGAACATGAATCCCGCCATGATCCGCAGGAGGGCATAGGCGTGGTCGGCGTATTGTTTGAGAAACTTCATGAATAGGCTCCTTTTACTTTCGGCCTTGTATGGCAAATGTGGCTATCTTGTGTTATGACACTGAGTCTTAAACGTAATCTGAAGTCGGCTCGTTCCCTGCCATTATAAGATGAATTCCAATGCTATGTCTGTCAAGGTGTTACCAAAAAATCACACCTCGCCCGCTTGACCAAGTGTTCGGATTGTGTTAAGCTTGCCGCCGAGTTGGAATGAGAACATGAGGCGGAGCAATCGGCCGCGCTGAAGACAGGGAGTTCACATGTTTAGACACCTATTGCCCAAAGAAACCAGTTTTTTCGCATTTTTCGTCAACCACAGCAAAGTTTCGATACAGGCGGCAAAAGAACTTAATGCCATCGCCACCAATCCCGCTGAACTCGAATCTCGCGTAACCAAGATTAGAGAGCTTGAGCATACCGCCGACGAAATCGCGCGGACCTGTATCGAAGCCCTTCACAGCACTTTTATCACCCCCATTGATCGCGCTGATATTCACCGATTGATTCGTCGGTTAGATGATGTCACCGATTCAATCGATTCGGCGGCATCGCGGATGCTTCTCTACGAAATGAGAGAGGCGCGCCCGGAGCTGAAACAATTCACCCTCGCCCTTATGAATGCCACCACTCATATTGAGACTGCCGTAAGCAAGCTTCCGAAACTAAACAAGGATGGAGGCGAGATTCGGAAAGCTTGCCTCCGAGTGTACGAGGCCGAAAGCGAAGCCGACGACATTCTTCGCAATGCGCTGGTAAGGCTATTCAAAGAAGAAAAAGATCCGCTTCAGGTTATCAAATGGAAAGAAGTCTTTGAGCGGCTCGAACGCGCCACCGACCGATGTCAGGAAGTTGCCAATATCGTCTCGGGCGTAGTTATCGAGGCCTCCTGATATGGATCCTCTCTTTCTTATCATCGTTGCAATTGTCGGGGTCGCGCTTGTCTTCGACGTCATTAACGGTTTTCACGATGCCGCCAATTCAATTGCAACGGTCGTATCGACGCGAGTCCTCAGCCCGCGTTGGGCGGTTCTCTGGGCGGCTTTTTTCAACTTCATCGCCATGTTTATCTTCGCACCCAAAGTGGCCGACACAATTGCGAAAATCGTTAAAATCGACGGCACCGACACGGTCTACGTCTATGTTGTTCTCGCCGGACTGTTGGGCGCTATCGTATGGGATCTCATTACCTGGTGGTTGGGTCTGCCGACATCGTCATCACACGCTCTGATAGGTGGGGTGGCTGGTGCAGGGCTTGCCTACAAGGGGCTTGATGTTATCCGCTGGCCTGCTATCTGGAAAGCTGTTAAATTCATCCCTCTCGCCCCGCTTATCGGCCTTGTGCTGGCATTCGCGATCATGGTTGGAATGTTCTGGATATTTCGCAGGTGGCGGCCAAGTAGCGTTGACCAGTTGTTTCGTAAGGGACAGCTGATTTCTGCCGCGCTCTATTCACTCGGACATGGCGGCAACGATGCTCAGAAAACAATGGGAATTATCATGGCTCTGCTGATTGCTGGCGGAGTTATGGCCCCCGATACTGAGTTGTCATTGACGAATTGGGACACCATGTGGATAATTCTCTCCTGTCACCTTGCGATGGGTGTAGGTACGGCGCTAGGAGGCTGGCGAATTGTGAAGACGATGGGGATGAAAATCACCAAGCTGAAACCGATAGGCGGATTCTGCGCCGAGACCGCTGGCGCGGCAACTCTTTTTGGCGCGACCTTTTTCGGTATTCCTGTTTCGACCACTCACACCATTACCGGCGCAATTATCGGGGTGGGGGCGACGTCGAAACTATCAGGAATCAAATGGGGAGTGGCTGGAAGAATCGTCTGGGCGTGGGTGCTGACGATCCCGTTCTCTGCCGCTATCTCGGCCGGGTGCTTCTGGTTTATCCAGTGGTTGCGTGCGGGGAGTAATTGAGCTAGTACTAAATCGAGTAAATCAAATTGGCAATTATCTACATGCCTCGTATTAACTCCAAGAAGCAGTCCAATCCCAAAAGAAACTGGTGGGAGACCTTCTTCCCCGATTTCCGTCCTGTCTTTGACACTATCCATCCCGCCACATCCCGAGCCGAAGCTCGATATATTGTAAGAAAGCTAAGACTTCGAAAAGGCAGTTCGTTTCTCGACTGTCCCTGCGGAATCGGGCGGCACTCGATTCTTCTATCCAGGATGGGGGTTAAGGTCACCGGCGTCGATATTACGAAATCGTATTTGGCAGAACTCAAAGCCAAGGCCGAAGCGCTCACACTAAGTATCAACCTGCACCAGCTTGACATGCGAAGACTTCCGTTTCGCGATCGCTTTGATGGCGCCGCCAATCTATTCACTTCCTTTGGATATTTTGAAAAGGAAACGGACAACCTGAAGGTCTTGAAACAGTTCTATCGCGCCCTTCGTCCGGGTGGTCGATTTCTGATGACTACGATGAACCGGGACTGGATCATCAAACACTTTGTTCCAGCCAACCAAAGGCAATTGAACGGGGTAAAGTTGTATCAGAAACGCACCTTCGACTTCTGCACCTCGCAGATGATTGATGAGTGGCGGTTTGTCTCGAAAGGAAAGGCTCGCATTCATCGATTCCGACTGCGGCTCTACTCATATCACGAGTTGAAATCGATGTGCGAATCGGTTGGATTCGTTAAGGTGCAGGGATTTGGATCACGCCGCGACGCCCCCGTGAGCCAGGATCGCCAAAAACTGTATGTCCTTGCGACCAAACCGCAAGATTGATTCGCTTAGAGCGGGGTCCTACCGACTCGGATACTGAAGAATAGGGTCAAGAAAAGGGGCAGACGGGACGTCTGCCGCCCACACAATCCCCGCAAAGAATAAGACTGGATTCCCGCCTTCGCGGGAATGACAGAGGGGGCGGGAATGACAAAGACGGATGCGTCCTGATTAGAACAGCCCTTCCGAATGCTACTTCCCCACCGCACAGCGGTTGGGGCCGGCTTCAACAACAAGCGGATCGGTCGGGGCACAGTCGGCTCTCCCCTCGTTAATTGCAATGATAAACTGAAAGTTCGGCGGCTTGGCGGACAAGCTCGTGACAATACTCTGAACGAATGATCTCTCGTCCTGTTTGAGATACTCAATGGATGCGGTCAATTCGGAGAGACGCGCCACAATTGGCTTCCCATCAAATCCGATCATCTCACTGGTATGCCCCGGACAAACTGTCATGTCGGGGGGAAGATTCATGACACGACTATGCAAGCTATCATAGAGTAGTTTCGCACCATTCTCGGCGCCAGCATCCCCCTTTTCCAGATCGGGACGGCCGACAGACTCCACAAAAAGGGTGTCGCCGGTAAAGAGAAGGCTATCAAACCAAGAGTAACAGACGCTTTCGCCGGTGTGCCCCGGAGTTGCGTAGACTCTGAGAG
>JBBTMW010000002.1:0-10787 GCA_038067995.1 Candidatus Zixiibacteriota bacterium | reverse complement strand
CGGTACATTCATCTGAGACTCCCAGCCAGCATGCGCTTGAGGGCATAATAGAAGCCCGACATCTTAGCCTTGAATTCCCAGATATTCGTATCGTTTCCTATTGCGATTCTTGGTATTTGATATATATCGGCTGTTTTTTCAAACAGCGCGTCCTGAGATGTAAATGCCCCCGCGAAACCGGCCTTCCTGACAATGGCAATAGTGTCATCGGTGTAATCCTCTCGTCGGCCATTTGGGTATACGAAAAGCGGGGAAGATGCGATACCGGCAGATTCAAGCGCTTGTTTGCACCCTTCAATTTCCTCCACCTGCTCGTTGACAGTTTCGGATGAGAGGATGGGGTGGTTCATGGTATGCGAACCAATTTCGAATGTTCCGCGTTCAGACATTGCCTTGACTCCATCCAACGACATCAGGGCAAAAATGGAATTGTGACTGCTCGACAATGCTCCTTGTTTACGCAAGATATCCAGCCACAACTGGCGCTCCTCATGAGAAATCGATTTCATCCGCTCGATTACCACCCCTGCGACCGTTGCCCGCTCATGTTTGTCCAGGGGGATTAGGACGATTCCGCCGTTGATCGCCGTCAGGTCAATTTGATTCGCTGTTCCGTCAACGATCCCCTCCCAAAGGCTGTCGGCCCAAATCTTCTCTCCCCGCTTTGAAAGCCCCGGACAAACAAAACAACAGGCAGTCAATTTGTGGCGGGCGAGAATAGGCTCGGCCTCGGCGGCATTATTGACCAGACCATCATCAAAGGTGATAAAAGCGCCGTTCTCAATCTGATTGCCATCGCCCGAAAGCGCCGAGATCATTTCCCTCGTGGCAAGGCAGTCATAGTGCCTTGCGAGATGTGCCATGTGTTGTTCAAAATACGCGGCCGACAGCACCGTCCAGCAAGGAGCTGACTGCGGTCGGGCTGTGACACTATGGTACATCAGCACGCGAATACAGTGCGCGTTGCGCCGCCTCCACATTGCGTTGAGGCCGCAAAGGTCGGCGAGGACAAACAGAGTGAGGCGGAGTATTCGTCTGATCATTTCAACGCGCAGACTGTGTGGCAGGTGATGTGGAATCAGAGGGGCGCATTGCTTTTCTATATAGATGCAGATCAATTGGCCGGGGGTGTGGCACAGCGTCGTCATAATATCGAGGCTGAGAGCCATGATTGTATTTCACGGCCAGTGGCGTCGTCCAGCCTCTTCCCTCTTGATCGGAAATATGCCGAATAGTTTTTTCTAGTATCGCAGTGGTCGTTCGAGGATGCAGGTGCGACATGGCCCACTCGCGGGGGGAGAATGTCTGCCAGTTGTCTCGCATCCAGAGCATTGCCGAGGGGAGTTTGCGCCGGGCCACCATCCGTCCGGTTTGCTCGTTGATCCAGTCTGCCGCCGGACTGATGTGATCATCCAGAACAATACAGGGCGTATTGGCAAACATCCCTTCGATTATTGCCTTGTTGCCACCCTCCTTTAGAGACAGTAGAATGGAAAACCGTGACTCGCTGAACAGTTGATTGATTGCCTCGTGGGACAAATTCTCCATCACGAGAACTCGATTCTCAACCCCGTAATACCGAATCCATTTCTCGATTTCGTAGCGCGTGCCGCCGTAGCCGCCGCCGACAAGCACGGCCTTAAAGGTTGGATCCGCAATGCGACTTACTGCCTCGAATAAAATGTGATGACGCTTCACGGGGTTCCATGTTGCGACATAGACAGCGTCGTACTTCTTCTCAGCGGGCAAGGGGTGGAAGACTCGATCGTCGACCCAGTTGCACGAGGCAAAGTTGGCTGGTACGATATTGGAATTCAACCGCGTGAGAAAACCGTATTCCAGTGAGTGCGAGGCGCCGACAATACAGTGGTCATCATACGATGCATACTGCAAGAGCTCCGGACAACAACAGCCGTAGTAGCTCATCTCAAAGACGATATAATAATCCTTCATCAGCCGCTCGATGTCATGTTTGGCTTTCAGCCAGGAAAATGTATCGAGAAATTTCAGCAGGATAACTCCTTTTTCCTTTCCATTCGGTTCCTTCAGGGTTATCACGCGACTGGCGAAAATCGCTTCATCGTGATGTTCGGTATCGGGAAGCATGCGGTCGATAACCCGCGGGTCGAACAATCCGAAAAAGCGAAGAAAATATTCTCTCTGCCGTTGCCTGGCAGGAGTGAAAGTATTTCTGTGAGAGAGCATGAGCAACTGCGCCGCTTTCGGGCGCGAAATCGGGGCAATGAGCGCACCAAGAATCATCAAAATAAAACTCACCGATTCGCTGGTTATACGGGTGTACTCAAGCCGAGTGCGATACAGTTTTAGTATGGCGAGCAATTTCTTCATGAACAAACCTTTTCAGTGATAGTGACCATACGGCCAACGGGCTTCAAGTGGGTAGTTTCGTGATGGCGGAATATTGTTGCAATGGGAAATCGCCGATGTGCCTCGTCGCGAGTGTGATTGCCAAGTTTCCGTGTTAGGTATGGGTCAGCCAATCCTCGTTTTCGCCGGAGAGATAATTGCCATTCATATAGGCGGTAGACGAGAATAGAAGAGACGGTATGAAACACTACCCATCCTACTTTATTAACGGAAAGTCGGTAGACGCAGTGTCATGAACACTCGATATTGTTTGGCGTTCGGAAATACGCGTGAAATCTTTGGACGGGATGCGGCCAATATCTGTAGTAAGTAACATGGATACCAAGAAACACAGTGTAAATATTTTCCCCAACGTAAAAATATCCGGATCTTTCGAACAAGTTGACCGAGGCCTTGTTAAATATTTCGGATCCCGCGTAGACTCGAGTGCGCCCCCCCTTTCGATAATGCTCGGCCTGGAACCCAATCATCAGGAGGGCCAGTCCTTTGTGGCGTTCGCTGGGATGGACGAAGAGATTAAAAAAATAGACGGCATTTGGACCCGGTTCCAAAATCGATCCGGTCAGGGGAGCATAAGTCCGATGGGTCGTTGCCCAAGTGAAACCTACTATTCGACCAGCTCGCGTGACTACCGCGCAGGTGTCGCCTCGGCGGAGAAGGGACAGGAACATGTTGCGTTCCATGTCCGGAAAGTTAATGCCGTCGGCCTCCACCGCAAAGCGAACCTGATACTCACTGTTCGACTGCGATTCAGGACCAAAGTCATCGGCTGCCAACATGACGGCGTGATTGTAGTAAAATAGCCAATTGGGCAAGAGGAAGGACAGGACGCGGAGAACATGCTCTAAACCAAATTCGCGGAATGCCTCCCAATTTCGCCGAAATCGGGATTGTGGTGCATATGAGCGCGGGGGCGACTCCATTTTCTTCGTCATCATTATTTTTGCTCGCATAGTAGTATCATTTTGGAAGAGAGTCAATAATCAACTGTGGGATGTAGCTTAATTGGGAGTTGCACATTGATTTAAAAGACTGCACCGGGACTGAGATGACGTTTAATGCATGGTCTTATCTTTGCCGATCAGGCGGGCGTGTTTGATGCTCGCGCGAGAGCCAATCATTTCAGATTGGTACTTGTTCACTTACTAGTATCTTCCTTGTCAGGTTGCGGTTTCTTTGGTGTGATGACTCTCAGATAGACCTGCTCATGGTGGTGAATCATGGTGGGGACGGAGAATCGCCGACAGGCTTCCTCACGGGCGCGATTTCCCAGTTTCTCTGCGAACGATGCATCAGCCAACAAGTGGCCAATAGACTTCGCCATGGCGGCTTCGTCGAAGACCGGAATGACAAATCCGGTCTCGCCGTGGACAATCACTTCCCGGTTTCCGCCGACATCAAACGCCACCGCGGGAAGGCCGTTCAGCGCATATTCAATGAGGACATTGGAAAGTCCTTCGCTTTCAGACGTCAGTACGCCAACGGCACACTCCCGAAGGATCGCATGGACTTCGTTGACGGTGCTGTAGAAATGGGTGCGTTCACCGATGCCGAATGATTCGGCGAGGGCGGTAAGCTCCTCTTTCTGTTGTCCCTGTCCAATCACCAGGAAATGGGTGCTTGTGTCGGCGATAGCGGAGGCAACCCGCAGGAAGCGGTCAATGCGCTTGATCGGTTTGAGATTGGCCACTATAGTGACAATCGACGAGTCTGCCGGTATAGCCAGTTTTGCGCGAATGTCACTGGCAGAAAGGCCAATGCTCTCGGGCACGCCGTTATAGATGACTTCGATCTTTTCAGATGGAATGCCTTCATGTGTCATGACAACTCGCTTGACTGCGTCGGCATTGGCGATGCAGAGGGAAGCCCGTCTGTTGAGGAGATTTGTGAGTAATCGCCTCCTTTGCCCATACCACCAGCCCATATCACGGCGGCCGATGATGATGGTCTTGATCCCGGCCATGATTCCTGCAATGACGCCGAATATATTGCTGTCGATGAAAAACAGCTGAAGTATTTCTACCTCATTGTCTGTAAGAAAGCGTACAAAATGTCGAAGGGCGCGCCATGAGTGCCAGGAGAGGAGGTGCGTTACGTTGAGGTTATGCACCGGACAGTTGACCTTGGCAGTCGAGAGTCCTTTCACTTCGCGAAGGGTTACGATCGTCGGTGAGAACAGGGCTCTATCGAGATTATTGACCAAAACCGCCAGCTGATTTTCGGTGCCGCCCCCTTTGCCAAAGAAATCTATCAAATAAACAATCGGGATTGGCGCTGATTCGGGAGCGGGATTTAGTTTCGCGGTCATCTCTTTTTCCTCTCCGCGAGCGTTTCCCGGTAGACCGCCGCGAGACAGGCGGATTGTTTCTCGTAGTTGTATGTCGATTTCAAAAGTTCAAAACCCCTTCGGCCATATTCCGCAACTGCCTCCGCATTATTCATTGCCGAAACGAGCGCCTCGGAGATCGCGCTTGTCTCGGTAGATTGTATCAGAATCCCATTTGCGCCGGATTCAATCATTTCCGGTATGCCACCGACTGCCGTTGCAACAACTCCAAGCCGTTCTCGCCAAGCTTCGAGAATGATAAGCGGCATACCTTCGGAGCGGGAGGTCATCACAAGCATGTCCATGGTTCTGAACACAGGGGCAATATCGTCGACGAAGCCGCCGAACTCAACGATTTCCGTCAGCGCCAGCGATTCGACCATTTTCCTGAGGTTAGTCTCTTCCGGCCCTTTACCATACAAAAATAGTCTGAATGGAGGTGCGGTATCTTTTGCTCTGGCAAGGGCGTCGAGGAGAATATCGAATCCTTTTTCACGGCTGAACCGTCCGGCGGCAACTAATCGAAGCGGCCGTGAGCCGAGCGGCTCTTTTGATGGCGCAGAGGGGGACAGAGTAGTAGCATCGATGGCATTCGGCACAACGACAATTCGCTTTTCTCTGATTCCGCGTGACATCAAATGCCTTCGTGTATACTCAGAAACAGCGATGACCCTACGCATCTTTTTCAACATGAGGGTATCGACGGCATTGTACAGCCGCACTTTGGCGTCTTCCAACGTGACGCCGTGATAGATGGCGACCAAAGAAGTACCCAGCCCGCGGGTGGCAATCCAGGAAACAAGACTTGCTTTGTAGTCGTGGGAGATGACCATCTCAATGTTTCGCTCTTTGACAATGCGACGTAGTTGTTTGATAATCTGTGTGTCGGCCACTCGCGTTTCGGGGATGGCGAAGGTCTCGATGCCCGCGCGCGCCGATTCCTCGGCAAAGCGGTTCATTCCGCCGTTTCGGACAAAGGTTGCCACGACCCAGTCGAATTCCTTAATATGAAGACACTGGCCGATGATCAGCCGCTCCGGGCTACCGAAGATATCCGAATTGCGCACATGAAGGATGCGACTCATGACTTGCCCACTGATAGGAGAAACTTTTCCAATCTGACTGCAAGGGCGTCCCATCCATAGGATTGCTCGACGGCTTTGCGGCCATTGTCGCCCAGTCGTTCGCAGAGCGGCCGGTCGGAAAGTAATTGAACAACCTGCTCGGCAAATGCGTGAGGAGAATCGGCGACAAGGAGATGTTCGTTATTGCAAAGGTGCAGTCCCTCGGCGCCAATAGTAGTAGAGACAATAGCCCGCTTCATAGCAAGGGCTTCAAGGATCTTGAGGCGGGATCCCCCCCCGATACGAAGGGGGACAATGTAGACTCCGGCCTTGTCGATGAAAGGGCGCACGTCATCGACCGTGCCGGTGACGGTTACCCCCTTCAATTTCTGCAAATCGATGATACTCTGCGGCGGTTTGCGTCCGACAAACGTCACGGTAAAATCGGAAATCTTAAGTTGGATGAGGGGTAGAATGTCATTGCAAAAATAGATTGCCGCATCCTGATTAGGTCGCCAGTCCATCGATCCGGTAAAGACCGCTGAATTGGGTGCGGGTGCGCCGCCGGTAGAATTGAAGTAGGTCAGATCAACGCCGTTATCGACCACTTCCACCCGACAGGAGGCTGAGATACAGCGAATATCATCGGCCTCAAGTTGAGACACGGCGGTGACTCCCTGTACCATGCCAAACGTTTTTTCTTCGAATCTCCGCACTTTGGGGATTTGCCGTCCGATATACCAGCGGCGCGCCGGATTCGTTTCTGCCTCGCGATAGCGCTCCCAGATTCTCGTTTCGATATTGTGAGCCGCAACGACAACCGGGATGGATTTATTCTCGCGGGCAAAAACGGCGTACGGGGTCCATTCGCATAGAACGACATCGGGACGCCATTCATGGGAGATATGTCTAACTGCATCTGCAAAGGCACGGGAATAATGGCTCTGCACTATATATGGGTAGCGAGAAAACAAATTGAGCAATAGGCGGAGGTAGAAGGCAGGCCCTTCCTTTGGAGGGACATGGGGTCGAACTGCGATTGGATTGAGACGGTTGGAAGCAAAGTGGTGAAAGGCCTCGCTGGATTCGTCACCATAGGCCAGATAGCGCACCTCGTGATTTGTTGCAAGGCGGCTGATAAGGTGGTAACTGCGAATTCGCTTGCCGGTGTTAAGCGGCCACGGAAACTCTTCATCCAAAACGAGAACACGCATCTAATTCACCGAGGCCGTGGGAGGGTTCGGTAACGCGAAATCGCCTCGGTTGCAAGATCTTTGGAATTCTTCTGGTCGATCACGATCTGTTTCCAGAGATGGAAATTGATCATATTCCAGAGAATCATAGCGTGGCGAGGTTCGCCGGTCTGTAATCGACTCAACAAGGCGCGGTCATAGGTGTCAGCGGCCATATCGACCAGCGGCTGGAAAAGCGTGTGCGGCAAAGACCAATACTGGTAAGGAAAGCCAAAGCTCTTCTTTGGGCGCGTAATGAGTGAATCTGGAATTCCATACTTCCTGAGTAGCTCCCTGACAAACCGCTTCGGTTCCACCATTCTGATTGGCCAGGGTGTATCGACGACACTATCAATGACGCTTTTCGCCGCGAACGGAAATGCCTCAACATTTCCGGATACTTCCGCAAGACGTCCCCACAGCCCACCGGTGTAACTCGATAAAATCAATCCGTTGATAACGGTCAGTTTGTCAAGTATCGAATAGTTTTCATATTTCGACAGGATACTCATCCGCGACGCAAAAATGGTTTCGTCGGACCCTCCGAATAATTGCTTGATGAGTGTGATGTCCCCATACTGACCGATTCCATGCAACAGGTGGCGACTGCTCGACGGCACTTGTCTGAAATCGTTGGTGAGAAAATGAAGTCGGCGGCTTTTCAGACCGCTTAGGCGATACGCTCTCCTGAGTGGAGCCGCGAGCCATGTTGCCTTGAGAAATGCAATGGCATGCCGATGTTTCCAGTAGGCGTGATGAACCTCGTCGCCGAATAATCCATCGGAGAAAAGGCCATTGAACAATACATCCGCTTCTCCGTTTCCAAAGTTTTTTGAAAGCAGAAAAAGGAGCACTGACTGGAGATGGTGGAGAGGCTCCTCTGCCGCGGCAATAGATTCTACAACTCCGGCCAGATATTCTTCAGCAGTGGGACGATAAATAGTATGCCGAATACCGATCTGGTCGGCAAATGACAGGGCATACGATTCTTCCATGTCTTCTTTGTCGGCAAATGAAAAACTCGTGGAGCATGATTTGACGCGAGAGTCGAGCTTGAGAGCCATAGTTGCCAGGAGAGAAGAGTCGGTGCCGCCGCTCAAAAGCACCATCGGCCGTTTGTAAGACTGAAGCGTATTGTGAATGACCGCAGACAACGCCTTTTCAGTCCTCTCAAGGTAAAACGACGGGTCGTGCACTTCAGAACTGGTGCGATGCATTGACTGAGAGAAGTCGTCCCTCGTTCGGGCGCCCGACTGCACATTGAATGAAACTGTCTGCCCACCCACAAGTTTGTGCACTCCCTTTACAAGTGTATAGGGAGGAGAAACAAAGCGATAGAGATAGAATTCCGGCAGTTTCGATTCGTCGACGGACATTGGTACATCCGCAGAACGGAGGTCGCTAAATGTTGAGGCGACAGATATGCAGTTTGGGGAAACATGAAAAAAATATGGACGCATACTCATCACGGCATTGCTGAGAGTTACTTCCTTGCGGAGTGTATCTATCACCACGAGGCTGAGAAGAAAATCGTCACCCGATGATTCACATGAAAACGATCCGGATACTATTCGTTCAATCCGTGCGAGCCTGGCAGATCCCATCGGCACGAGCGATTCTCCGACAACAATGATATCGCCAAACTCGGCATAAAAGCTGTATTGCGGCTTTACAGTTGCACGGACGCGCACGCCGTTGCGTTCGGTCTCATGCACATACGGTGGGGTTGACTCCGGCGTTGCCTCGCCCCGTGGAATTGAAATGGTGACACTAAGCATATAGTTAACTCTTACCTGCAGTCGTTAAGTTGACGGTGAAGCGATATTTCCCTGATTTTTGCGGGGGAATGTGATCGACAAAATCAAAGTGGATTTCGGCCTCGTTTCCTGCTTTACGGCGCATCAGCTGTTAAATATCTGCAGTATTGAATGCGACATCACGTGGAAAAATTCGCACTCGAAGGCGGTTGGCGGCCTCCTGCACAACCTGGAACTGGCGCACCTCGGGACGGCCATAAAACAGATGGGTGAAAAATTCGCCGTGAATGTGACGATCCCCCACCACAAGAATATCAGTTGACCTCCCCACTAACTCTTTGAGAAGGGGATACGTTCTTCCACAGGGGCATGGAGTTGTCGACATGATCGCCATGTCGCCGATAGTGTAGCGAATGAAGGGGAAGGCAAAGTTAGTGAGATCGGTGACAACGATATATCCCATTTCGCCATCCGGCACCGGTCGGCCGTCCAAGTCGCAGACCTCGACGATTCTTCCGGATGAAAAGATGTGAAGACCATTGTGATGAGGACACTCGGCGGCGAGATGGCTCACCTCGCGCGACCCATAAAAATTGTAAACCGGTGTTCCAAAGGCTTTGGTAATCATCTCTCTTTGGGCCGGATAGAGCATTTCGGCGGATGATCTCACTGCCCGCGGTCTAATGGTGTATCCTCCGCGCCGTAAAATAACTTCCGCGGCCAGCGCCAGGGAGGAGGCGTAGCCGATTATATAATCGGGAGCCATCGCCTGCAGTCTGGTGAGGTAGTCGCACATCGTAGATTCGGTTACGTCGAAGGAATTGAGCACGACGGTTCGCTTCAGACGCTGAGCGAGCTTCTCCTTGAATGAAAGCTCTGCAAAATCGCGATCTGCTCCCCAGAATGCGGCTGATGAATCCCCCGGAAGAATGTCCATCCATGAGAGAAAGAGCAATTCAAGGGCGTCGGCAAATTCTTTATACCGGCCATCATGATAGAAATTAACGGGATTGCCGGTCGATCCGCCGGAGGAGTCGGCATAGGTCGAGGGATCACCAGCAATCAATATGCTACTGAAGTGCTCCTGTAAGTCGGACCTGGTCAGGAGCGGCAAGGCCGTTATCTCTTCCACGTGAGTGAGCACTGGCGATTTGCCGCCAAATCGTTCGCGGTAAAATACCGAGCGTTCGGTGGCATGACGCAATAGGGCGTTGACACGATTTAGCTGGAGTTCCCGTAACTGGTTCACGGGCAGAAATTGCTCTTGTTCCAGCTCTTTGAGGATGTCAAAGACAGAGCCGCCTTTGAGCCGCTGTTTCAGTCGCAACCAGGCCGTGTAGCCCTGTCCGTACAAACTTGCCATACTACCAACTATATCGGCTTATCAAGCCGATTGCTCCGCATGCAATTCAACGTCAGACCCCAGCGTGGATTCCAGGTTTTTCTCCAGCTCGGCCTGCTCGGTAGTGATAATATTTTCGAGGGCGACCGCGAGTCCGGCTAGCAAGTACCAGGTGTAGCGATAACAATTGTGGCCGAACATGCCGCCGACAAAGAGAGCGATGATGCAGACCAACATTCCGCGGCCATAGTATTTCGCCCACTCGAATCGCGAATCCTCCTCGCCAATTCGGGCGCATTTCCTGAGGGTTCGGGTCAGATGAACCATCCACAGTATCCAAATCGTAAGCCCAACCAGTCCCGTGTTGGCCGCCACCTGTATATACAGATTGTGCGACTCAAGCCAACCGGCCGGACCAAACTCGCCAGTGGAGTAGGCCCAGGGGAAGGCTCCGACGCCGATGCCAAAGATCGGCCGATGGGCTACCATCTTCAACCCCGCCTTCCAGATATCCCATCTTCCGGATGATCCTTTATTCAGATCGACGGTGACTTCCTGGAATCGTTCATAGCGAGCCTTGTATTGTTCGGGGAGAATCGTCCAGCCAACAAGGCAGAGCGCGATTACGACAATGACGGAGACGAGCTTTTGCTTTGTGTAACTGATTCCGCCGAGGAC
>JBBTMW010000001.1:0-12054 GCA_038067995.1 Candidatus Zixiibacteriota bacterium | reverse complement strand
CGCCTCGGTAAATATCACTGGGCTGGCGCCGGGAACGTTCTTTGGCCACTTTACGGTAACATCGGCTGGTGCGACAAACTCGCCTGAAGGCGTTACTGTTAAACTAACGGTAGACCCGAAACCAGTGGCGAACCTTGTGCTGAGTGAGACGCTCTTAAACTTCGCCGCTCAGGCAGGTGGCGCCAATCCGGCATCGCAGGTATTCTCTATCACCTCTGATAATTTTCCTCTTGGAGTGATTGTCAGCGACAATGCCCCCTGGCTGTCGGTATCGACAAGCGCCTCCACGACGCCTTCCAATGCAACGGTCACGGTGAATATTGCCGGACTTCTCGCCGGAGAGTATGACGGCACAGTCACGGTCACATCCGCAGAAGCCAACAATTCTCCACAGGCAGTCAACGTGCACCTCTCGGTGACCGCATTGCCGGTGTATGTTCTTCAGGTCTCGCCGATTGAACTGAACTTTACCGCCGAAGAAGGCGGCGCGAATCCCGCTTCGCAGAATATCGATGTCTCTGAAGCGACCGCAAACGTCGTGTCATTCGCCGTCACTGAAAATGCCTCTTGGCTGAGCTTCAACCCGGCATCTGGAACGACTCCCCAGACCCTCACGGCCAATATCGACATCACCGGTCTGACTCTGGGCCCTTACAGCGAAATCGTAAGCGTCGATATCGTCGACAAATCCCGCGCTTCGTCGCGTGCAAGCCTGACAGTCAACCTGACTGTCACTGCCAAGCCGGTGCTTCTCCTCGCGGTTACTCCGACCGTACTGAATTTCGCGGGCGTTGCCGGTGGATCGAATCCCTCTGCGCAATCAATCTCTGTCACCGAAGTAGGGAGCGGGACGGTGGGCTTTGTCCTTAACGAAGATGCCTCATGGTTCAGCCTTGTGAATCTCTCCTCCTCTACCACACCCGGTAGCGCCGATGTCGCCGTCGATATCACCAGTCTTGCCCCGGGTGTCTATCAGGAGACTATCTTCGTTACATCCGGAGGAACGGAAAACGACCCTCTTCAGATTCTGGTGAACCTTGAATTGACAACGCCGTCGAGCAACGTTGACTCGGTTTACGTTGCCAATGTACCGGCGATCCCGGGCGGCAAGGTTTCTGTGCCGGTTGATTTCCTCAACAGTTGCGACCTTTCTGGAATCACTGTTGGTCTCGAATGGACCTCTGCCGATGTAACTTTTGACTCTGCCTCATTTGCCGGATCGAGAGTGGCCTCATTCGTAAATACAGCCGCACATTCTGCAAACGGCAATCTGCACCAGCTTGTTCTTGGCGCGATTGCTGGACAAGGGACGGACCCTGTACCATCAGGATTCGGTCTGCTGGGAACCTTGTGGTTCACGGTTTCAGAATCCGCTCTTCCGTCAATAATCCCAATTACATACATGGCTGGCAACACCCAGCAACTTCCGACCGAAAACCCGCTCTTCTACATGAATTGCGGCCAAGGATCGTTTGTTGTTGAACCCGCCGCCGTCGACGGTAGCGTCATCATCGGTGTGAAACCCGCCTTCGTCTGCGGCTATGTCGTCGATACAACCGGCAACCCGATAGAAGGAGCCACCGTTCAACTCTGGGGTGATTTCCCCAACGGCTCTCCGGAGATGACAACATCTTCCGATGTTACTGGCTACTTTGAATTCAATGACTTCACCTCCAACCCAGTCGACGTCTATGGATTCAAGAACGGTTACTATCCGGATATTAAAGAAAACACATCCAACTACGACGATGGCGTCATGCTGACCCTTCGTCCCGTCGGCGATGTCTATCCTACCTTTGAGTGGGTCAACTTCTACTGCGGTAACAACACCTTCGAAGGTGCGCCACTTCCGCTTGGCGCAGTGATCGACGCCTATGATCCCGATGGCGTACATTGCGGAACATTCACCGTGAGTGAAGCCGGCAAATACGGTTTCATGCCGGTATACCGCGACGATCCATACGGTGACGGCGACCAGGGTGCAGAACCCGGCGACGCCATCCGTTTCTATGTCAACGGCACTGAAGCCGTCACAAACGGCCCGACGACATGGACCCAAAACGGCGACGCCTTTGAAGTCTGTCTCGACGCCGCCAATAGGACTACCCGCTTCTGCCAATTGGCTCAAGGGTGGAACCTTGTCAGCTGGAATGTTGACACCGACTCCGACGCTATTGAATCCGCTCTTGCCTCGGTCAGTGAGTGCCTTGAACTGGTACTCGGATTTGAGCAGGGTGGATTGACCTTCGACCCGACTCTCGTTGAGTTCTCGACTCTTCATAACGTCGACCATCTCAGCGGTTACTGGATTAAGACCAACTGTCCTATCACTCTTGAAATTGCCGGCAATGCCGTCCCTGTGTCGACCCCGATCCCTGTCACGAAGGGATGGAACCTTGTTTCCTACCTCCCGGATGCAACTCTCGGCACCGAAACCGCACTGGCATCACTGAGCGGTAATATCCTCGTCGGACTTGGGTTCGACGGAACCGGCCTTGTCTATCAGCCCGGTCAGGGACAGTTCAATACTCTCACCGAACTTAGTTCGTGCCACGGCTACTGGGTGAAGGTGTCGCAGAATTCGACACTCACTTATCCCGAGGGTCAGCCCCTTGCTGGCGGCGCTATTGCAAAAGCCGAAGAAGGAACAAATCTCACTCTCGGCGCTAGTGGCGTCAATGCCACGACTCGCTGGATAAACCTCTATTCACGCAACCTGACTCTTGATGGCCAAGCTGTCAATGCCGGTTCAGTGGTAGAAGCTTTCTCCACCGACGGACTCAAAGTCGGTTCCTTTGTCATGACAAAGACCAGCCGCTTCGGGTTCATGCCGGTTTATGCCGATGACCCGACAACTTCGGTTGTCGAAGGCGTTATCCCCGGCGAATCCTTTACACTCGCAATCAATGGCACTGCCACCAACGAGGAATTCGTCTGGGGCAATGTCGGTGACAATGCCGAAGTTCTGAATCTGAGCGCGAAGACAACCGGCGCTTCATTGCCGACGTCATTCTCACTTGCTCAGAACTATCCGAATCCGTTTAACCCGACCACGACTATCAGCTTTGCTCTGCCAACTGCTGGCAAGGCCAGAGTCGAGGTCTTTGATCTTCTTGGCCGACAGGTCACGACAATCTTTGACGGCTATGCCAATGCCGGTGAGACTCGCGTAACCTGGGATGGCCGCAACAGCGGCGGACAGACAGTGTCGTCCGGCGTATACTTCTACCGTCTCACTGCCGACAAATACACTGAGACGAAGAAGATGACCCTGATGAAATAACGGGGTCGCCCCTTTTTGAATACGAACGACTCGGGTCGGTTTTAGTCCGGCCCGAGTCTTAAAACCGGGTGGTTTGATTGAAAACACAGCTTACATTTTCAGCGATAGGTGCGATAGCGGTGGTGACTGGAGCGGTACTCATGGCCGATCCGATTCCAACAAATACCTGGACGTCGTTCTACGATAACGCCACAACCTACAACGGCCAGCTTGTGCCGGTCGGGTCGGTGATCGAAGCTTTCGACCCCGACAACGTGAACTGTGGTAAGTTTATCGTTGGTTCTGTTGTTGATTCTGCCGGAGTCTATGGCTTCATGCCGGTCTACGGCGACGATCCGAACTCTAACCTCATCGATGAAGGGGCGTCACTCGGACAGGCAATCTCATTCAAGATCAATAGCCGCGCCGCGACAGTCGTGTCGGGCGATAACACCTGGACGGATCAGACCCAAAAACAAGTGCGCCTTTCGGCTTCCGGAACTGTCGGAATCGCCGCAGTAACATTTCCCACTGACACTATCGGCGCTCCGGGCTGGACTATTCGTTGTGTCGTGCGGGTGCAGAATACCGGCGACGGTCTTGACTTCTATCGTGTGACGGCGTCATCGTCCCGCATCGTTCCCTGGACTATCACACCCCAGCCTAATCTTGTCTATGCCAATCCCGGCGATTCGGTAAATATCTATTTTGACGTCGCCCTGCCGATCTTCCCCGGCGTTGATGACACCGCCGACATTGTGACATTTTATGTCGCCTCGCAAATTGATACCTCGCAGAAAGTCGGAAGCACGGTCCTTATCGTCAATTCGGTGACCGATGTAAAAGATGAAAACGGCAATCTGATTCCAAAGGCCTTTGCGCTCTACCAGAACTACCCGAATCCTTTCAATCCGACGACGACTATCTCATTTGCGCTGGCCTCTCGTTCGGATGTGTCGATTCAGATATTCGATGTTCTTGGCCGGACAGTCGAATCAATCGACCTCGGCCCCCGTTCGGCTGGCACTCACGAGATTGAGTACGACGCCTCCCGGCTTTCGAGCGGCGTTTACTACTACCGAGTAGCCACAAGCTTTGGCTATGAAACCAGGAAAATGGTTCTGCTGAAGTAACCAAAAATCTCCTTTTGTTTGTGTGAGTCCCCGCCGGTGATATATCGGCGGGGATTTTTATTGTCCCCGGTGCCAGTTCTGCCGATATTAGAACCATCCGGCAAGGCCTACGCCGCCTGCCGTCAACGCTATGGCAGGAAAACCAACGAAGAGATTTGTCAGGGTGGCTTGGAAAAGTCATCAGGGACTGGTGCGTCCGGGAAACGAGGACTACGCCCATGTCGACGAGGAACACGCCGTCTTTGCCGTCTGCGACGGCATGGGAGGGCATCAGGCAGGCGAAGTAGCCTCGATGACGGCATCGGCGACATTGGTCGACATTTACAGCCACCACGCCTCCGAATTTGCATCCGACCCCCGTCTGTCATATGATCGAACCCTTCCCCCGTCAGGTGATCTCCTTGTCAAAGGAATCCGTCTGGCGAATCGCGCCGTTTATTCTGCGGCACGGGCCGATCAGTCACTCGCCGGGATGGGAACGACGATTGTGGCCGTGACCTTTGATAATGAGATGCTTTCAGTGGCGCATGTCGGCGATTCCCGCGCCTATCGCCTTGAGCAGAAGAGCCTGATACCTCTCACGGTCGACCACTCGTGGGTGTCAGAGATGCAGAAGGTGCATAATCTGACCCGTGAGGAAGCGTCTTCGGTAGTGGCGAAGAATATCATCACCCGCGCTCTTGGGGTGAAGGAATTCGTTGAAGTCGACTACCGCCTGATCAAGACGAAGGCCGATGAAATCTATCTCCTATGTTCCGATGGACTTTGTGGCTATGCCGATGATGACGAGATTTTTCAGGTCGCCCGAAATCATCGGGATGATCTGCAGAAATTGGTCGACGATCTGGTGCAGATGGCCAATGATCGGGGTGGGGCAGATAATGTGACGATTATTGCTTTACAGATACTTGAATCGGCAGACTCGAATCTGCCTGAGATTGATTTGACAACGATTCCCGGCGAGTCTCATGAGCTTTTGCAGTATGAAGACAGCCTCATCGCAAAGATTGCCGAGCAGAGACTTCTGCGCGAGCAAAATCAAGTGACGGCGAAACAACCGAACAAGTTCTACCTGGCGCTTATATTCGCGGCGTTTATTGTTCTTGCCGGTGCGGTGATTTTTGTTTCAGGCGGGAAATAGCAACTTTTTCGCCTGCGCCTTTCCCATATCGGTACTAACCTCCAATACTAATCTGACCTAACCCCCCGACCCCCTTCCCTAAAAGGAAGGGGGGGCAGGATAATCTTTCTTGCACCCCTCTCCGCATCGGGGAGGGGCAGGGGTGGGGTCTCTTAGCACCCCTCTCCGCATCAGGGAGGGGTCACAAAAAAAGGCCCGGCATTTCTGCCGAGCCTTTCTGTTTTCGCTAATTGCGAATTAACTTCTTAGTGCAGGTCGTACAGAACCGTGAAGTTGAAATTCATCGGATTAGATTGTCCAGAAATGAAGTTAAATCCATCCAGGAATAGCTCAGGATTCACGTTCGCATCAACATGCAAGCGGTTGAACACGAAGCCAAGACCGACGATGGTCTCATTCATCGGGTAATTGCGTTTGTATTTGTACTGGGCAGTCTCATCTTCATACGCGGCGCTGGTCCAGTATGAAGTCGATCCAAAGCGCGCCCAGAGCCAGTCAAACACTTTTCCTTCCGCACCCATCTTGAAATACGGAAGTGTAAAGGCTGATTGGTTTTCCTTGTAATTGTACGTTGCATCGGGGGCATAGGTATATTCGTGAGTGATTTTGCCATAATCAACGCCAAAATCAAGTACGCAGGTAGCATCCTGATTCGGATTCCACTGCAAGCCGGAACCGAGATTGAGTTCAAAAAGGCTCAGATCATCGGTCTCGTCAAGGACGGCGTCGCTGCCATAGAATTCCACGCCACCGCTACCGAGAGAAATCTTTCCGTGCGGGGTCCAGGTAAGCTGTTCGTTGACCTGGCGGAACATACGGCCCATAAGCCAGAAGGACATATTGCCCGACGGCTTCGTGACGTCAACTGTGGCTGTGCCGTTGTTGTACTGATCAGTCCATGAAACGTAGTCAAGTCCGGCAGAGATATCGAACTTGCCTTCATTGAGGGTCAATCCGCCGCCGATGCTGATCTTTGAAAGTCCGCCTTTCCACTGATCTGTTCCAGCTAATTCTTCAGATTGCGACGAGTTGACATATCCAAGGTGAAAACCAAAAGGGTTCCCACCAAGGTTGCGTCCATAGAACAGGTCTATGCGCTGATTTGGCAAATTTGAAAACTCTTCGACCCACTCGAACGGATAATTTTCGAGATAAAACGGATAATAGACCGAGGTTTCATCGTTCCACGGTTGGTAGCTGTCGCTATTGTGAAAATATGTCCCCAAGACCCATGGATTTTCAGCGGCTCCAAACTGCCAGTTTACTCCAAAGGTACCAAAGCTGTTTCCATCGTAGCTGTTTCCGAATTCACCGATGGCCCACTTGGGGTAATCGTTGATTCGTGAGTAATAATCAAAAATGTTGGACGGGTCGAGCAACACATCACTGTTGCTACCCATTGTCTGAACGCGGGTCAGGTTGGCATTGGCGATCATCGCGAAAGCCAAGACCATCAGGGTTGTGAGAATTAACAGTTTCTTCATCTGTCTTTCTATCCTTTTAAGTTAAGTTGGTTTCTCAGAATTGCGTCGACCAGTGTCGTAGCCATCGATTCGCTACTCATTTCTCAAACCACCGGAGCGCCGCTTGAACAAGGTCTCACGCCATAGGCAATCCTCCTTCAGCGCATTGCTGGCCGATATGTCCGTTTATATCATCCATGACTAATCGTCTATTCTCACTCAGGAGGCCGGTCCGGACAAGCCAGACCAGTCCCCAACTGGACGGCAAAAGTATATCCCACGCTTGTGCAAAACAAGAAAAAAATGTAAAAAAGTTGGCCATATCATGGCATTACCTAAGAGCATTCAGCGAGTGCGTTGAAACGCATATTATACTATCTTGCAATAAGTTACAGCAAAACAGGGGGAAGCCAAGAGCGAGACTGTTTGATCTCTATTTCACTTCCTGCCAGATCGATTCCAGGTCATCAAGTGAAAAGTCGCGGAAGGGACGCCCCGACTCGAGCACCCGTTTTTCGAGCCGGCCGAACCTTTCCCGGAACTTTGCCAGCCCCCGCTTGAGGGCGCTCTCCGGATCGACCTTGAGTTTGCGCGCAAGGGATGCGACGGCGAAGAGCAGATCGCCGATTTCCTCTTCGGTCTTCTGCTGGTCGCAGGCCAATATCTCATGTTCAAGTTCCTCGAGTTCCTCTCTCACCTTGGCAAGAACATCAAGCGGGGCTTGCCAGTCAAAGCCAACTCCCCCGGCCTTTTCCCCTATCCGAAAAGCCATCATGAGGGCGGGCATAGAGGAGGGAATGCCAGAAAGGACGGAGTCTCTTTCGCCGGTCTCAATCTTTCGCTTTTCCCACTGGTCGCGGACTTCCTGCGGATTTAGGTCCTTCCGTTCGCCAAAAACATGTGGGTGGCGGTGGACCAGCTTGTCGACGATATGCTGGGCGGCGTCATCGGCGGTGAAATCCCCGCGCTCTGCCGCAAGCTGGGCGTGAAAGACGACCTGGCAGAGCAAATCGCCCAGTTCTCCCTTGAGTTCGCCGTAATCTTCCTTTTCGATGGAGTCGATGACTTCATGTGCCTCTTCGATTAGGTAGGGGATGAGGGTTTTGTGGGTTTGCGCTCTGTCCCAGGCGCAACCTTCGGCGGAGCGGAGAATACGCATGACCTCAACGAGCTTTTCAAAGGGGGAGAGATTGGGATTGTCGATTCGTTTTTTAAGGTCGGACATGTTATCTTTTCTTCATGTAGGGCGGGTTTGTCTTCAGACCCGCCGTCTTTGCATTTCTCACGAGACGAATTGGCGGGTTCGAGGACGGACCCGCACTACAAAACTGCCTGGGTTCTTCGATTTATGTTTCATACAACACATCCGGCCCGGTGGGCGGGCCACCAGGCAAAGATATAGCCACAGCCTCACAAGGGCAGGTTTGACTTCAAGACCCGCCAGCTTTTCAAAAAACCTAACCCCCGTCCCCTTCCCGATACGGGAAGGGGAGAAAGATTTGGTTCCTTGGTTTTCCCCTCTCCGATTCGGGGAGGGGTACGGGGAGGGGTCAAGGGTTCGAGGACGGACCCGCCCTACTCAAGATCAGAGTCTTCCCCCGCCTTGACAGCCCCAGGCCTCGCCGGTATACTGTAAGACTTTGAAAGACAAGGACAAGCAGAACTCATCCGCAAACGACTCCGTTCATTGTTGGCGAACATACCACGCGAAGTAGAATTGAGCAATATCGATGAACAATACACCTCAGGACAACAATAAGAAACCCGGCGCATGGTCCCCCTCTGATGTGGAGGGGCCGCTCTATGACCGCTGGATCAAGCGCGGCTATTTTCATGGCGATGTGAAAAGCACAAAGCCGTCATACACCATTGTCATCCCGCCGCCGAACGTCACGAGCATCCTCCACCTCGGACATGCCCTCAACAACACCATTCAGGATGTCCTGATTCGCCGCCACCGCATGATGGGCTTCGAGGCGGTTTGGATTCCCGGCGCCGATCATGCCGGTATAGCAACTCAGGTTGTCGTTGAAAAGCAGATCGCCAAAGAGGGACTTACCCGCCGTGAGATGGGGCGCGAAAAGTTTATTGAGCGAACATGGGAGTCGGCCAAAAAGAACAAAGAATTGATTCTCGGCCAGCTCCGTGCCATGGGGTGCAGTTGCGACTGGGAGAGGACACGGTTTACGCTTGATCCGGGCATGTCACACGCCGTGATGACAGTCTTCAAGCATCTCTATGACAAAGGATGGATCTATCGCGGCAACCGCATTGTTAATTGGTGCCCGTCGTGCCAGACTTCCCTTTCCGACGATGAAGTGATAAACGAAATTTTCAACGGAAATCTCTGGTATATCCGCTACAAAGTGCGCGGCGCTGACGAATATCTGACCGTTGCAACCACCCGTCCGGAGACAATGCTCGGCGATACTGCCGTGGCGGTCTCCCCCAAAGATCCGCGATACAAAAAGTACGTCGGCAAAACGGTCATCCTTCCGATTGTCGAACGGGAATTGCCGGTCATCGCCGATGATTATGTCGACCCTGAGTTCGGAACCGGCGTGGTCAAGATGACTCCAGCGCATGATCCCAATGACTTCGAAGTCGGTAAACGCCACGACCTCCAGTTTATCAACATTCTCAATCATGATGGCACACTCAATGCCAATGCCGGCAAGTTCAAGGGGATGGATCGCCTTGAGGCGCGAAAACTTCTGGTCGAGGAGCTTGAGCGAAAGGGGCATCTCGATAAAGTAGAGAAATACCAGTTCAATGCCGGAACCTGCTATCGATGCGATACGGTCGTGGAGCCATTTTTGTCAGAGCAGTGGTTCGTAAAAATGGATCAACTTGCCGGACCGGCGATTGAAGCTGTCAAGAGCGGCACAATTCGTCTGCACCCCGAATACTGGTCAAAGACCTATCTGCACTGGATGGAAAATATCCGCGACTGGTGTATCTCCCGCCAACTGTGGTGGGGGCATCGCATTCCGGTCTGGTATGCCGAGGACGGCACGATGTTCATCTCCGTCGACCGTCCCAAAGCCGAGCAGTGCCCCGGATATGATCCGGCGAAGTTGGTGCAGGATGAGGATGTGCTCGACACCTGGTTTTCGTCGTGGCTTTGGCCGATCTCTACATTGGGATGGCCGGAAAAATCAGCCGAGCTTGAAAAGTTCTATCCCACAAAAGTACTCAGCACGGCATCAGAAATCATTTTCCTCTGGGTGGCGCGAATGGTGATGGCGGGCTATGAATTTGCCGGTAAGCCGCCATTTTCGGATGTCTATATCCATGGCACGGTGCGCGACGCCAACGGCATCAAAATGTCGAAATCCCTTGGCAACGGAATCGATCCGCTTGAAATAATTGAGAAGTACGGCACCGACGCCCTTCGCATCTCGCTGGCTCATGCCACGCCTGATGGACAGGATCCGTGGATAAGCAGAAACACCTTTGAGAATGGCCGCAACTTCGTAAATAAGCTCTATCAGGTGTCGCGGTTTGTTATGATGCGTCTCGATGGACGCCCGCCGGTACTGACCAAGCCCTCCCAGGATGACCTGGTCATATTTGACAGGTGGATTCTGTCCCGTTTGCAGAAGACGGTCGATACTGTCAACAAGTCGTTTGACCAGTATCGCCTTTCAGCGGTTTCAAAGGCGATTTACAATTTCGTCTGGAATGATTACTGCTCCTGGTATATCGAGCTTATCAAACCGGATCAGCCGGGACAGACGATTCGTGAGGGTTCACTCAACGTGGCGACTTATGTATTAGGAGAGATTCTCAAGCTCCTCCATCCGTTCACGCCGTTTGTTACCGAGCAGATATATCTCGACCTCACCGGTCAGACTATTGATGGCCCGGCGACACTTACCTATGGCCCGTGGCCGACGGTGGATGTCGAGTTTATTGACGACGATCTTGAAGCCCGATTGGCTAAAATCCAGGATGTCGTCACCGCAGTACGATCACTCCGCTCCGAGCTGAATGTCCCGCCCGGCAAGAAGTCCGATCTGCACGTCCGGGTGAGTGATGCGACATTTGGAAAGTTGCTCGACGACCATATTGAATATTTTCGTTCCCTTGCGCGCGTTGAAAAACTGTACTGCGGAGTAGATATCAGGAAACCGGCGCTGTCGGCGTCGGTTGTTATATCCGGGGCGGAGATTTTTCTCCCCCTTGAAGGACTCATTGATCTTGAGGCTGAGAAGAAGCGGCTCCAAAAGGAACTCGCCAATCTCAAAGACCAGCTGGAAAAGATATCTAAGAAGTTGGGGAATGCCGATTTTCTTGCCAATGCCCCCGGAGATGTCGTCGATAAGGAGCAGGCCAAGAAAGAGGACTACCTCGAACGGATCGAAAAGCTGAACAGGAATCTCGAACAGATTATCGGATGGTAGCCCTCGGCTAACGGAATTGTTGAAATGGGTGTTAGCGTAAAGTTTTCATCACTGTCATACCCCAACTTGGCCGGGGCATCCAGTCTTATTCTTGGTAGGGCAGGTTTGTCCCCAGACCTGCCGTCTTTGCTTTCATGCCGAAGGATGCATTGGCGGGTTCGCGGACGGACCCGCCCTACAAAATAAAGAATCTACTCTTCATGTAGGACAGGTTTGTCCCCCGCGGGGTTCTGCTGTTTTCACCAAAGATAAGAGGCGGAACCCTTCGGATTCCACCCTACCCAGATTTTCCCATGTTAAGAAGAAAACCATGACCGAACTTAACGACCTCAAGACCTATCACGATCTGAAAGAGATCTTTGACCGCGAAGTCTTCACCCGCGCGATGACCTATGTCGCCTGGCACAATCGTCTGCCGATGACCCATTTGCTGGAGCTCTGGCAAGCGGCGATGGTCGGCTTTCTCTGCCGTCGACGAGAGATTTTGGACGAGCAATATCACGATATCAAAGATTTTCTGTTACACGAAGGTCACCGGACACCACAGACCCTTGCCGACTGCGAGTCATTGGCCATTCAGCTTGAGACGCTGATTAATTCCGCCGGAAAAAAATAAGACCGTCCGGAGGGGTTAGGACGGTCTTCATGG